>WGSR01000267.1 GCA_014871545.1 Collinsella sp.
GCCATTGCCCTTGCCGTGCGCAGCAATGCCCCCATGTTTGTGGAGGACGACATCATGAATCGCCTGGGTACCGTTTCTGCCCATGCCGAGGAAGTTGACGACGAGCGGGAGTTCGAGAAGTTCGACGAGTTCGTCCATACGCTCTCCCCCGATGACTTCTAAATGTGGGGCGGCCAGGCTGCGGAGCGTTCGCTGATGGCCGGCGGTATGTCGGCTGAGGCGGCGGCCATTGCGCGCGAGGCCCAGATGCGCTCGGAGGCTTCTGAGGCGGCTCGCATTGCCTATGTGACGCAGGCCCGCACGCTTCGCGAACGCCGCGGCTCGTTTATCAAGATGGTTGTCGTCTCCGTCCTTGTCGCGGCAATCTGCTCGCGCCTTCGTGGTACAGTTGGTGCGCTTGGGTTTTCGATCTCTACGGGCCTTGTGATCTGGGGTGTGGTCGATGCGGTAATGCTGACTAGCCAGATCAAGGTGCTCGACAAGCGTGCAGCGGATATGATGCGCGCCCGCGATGCCGCTGCTAAGATCGCCGCCGAGGCGCAAGAACTGTAACGACGCCAGACTCGATGGGAAGGTCTAAAGATGGCACAGGATATGCAGGATGCCGGTAACGTCTCCGCCGAGCTCGACGCCATGGTGTGCGATCTGATCGGCGCGTTCTTGGACGACCTTGCCGCCGGTGAAAACCCCGGCGTGGTCGTGGCGATTGAGGACGCCGCTTCCAACCGTTATCTGGCGGCGCTCGATGAGGATGGCGAAGAGGCGTGCCTCGAGGCGGCCACCAACTTTATCTCCGAGCACAAGATGGGTCTTAAGGACGAGGGCCTGGGCCGTATCGTCCGCTATGCCATCGGCTATACCGGCTGCGTCGAGATTGACGGTGGCTACCACGACGCCCTGCTCGTGAGCTTTTTCGAGACGACGCTCGAGAGCGGTTTTTCGGCATATGTGCTGTATGAGGGCATGGGCGCCGGCGATGGTTTTATGTGGAGCGACCCTGAACCTGCAGGTGAGGAAACCCCTCTCATCTAAAATCGCTAAAATAAACGAGTTTTCGGTAAAAGGCTCAATATTCCCGCCGAGCGTTGTATTGCTAGGCGGGTCGCATACGCGTGCCGTTTGTGTATAGATAGAAGATAGGGGAACTACATGCGCGTAGACAATCTGAGAAACATCGCCATCATCGCCCACGTCGACCACGGCAAGACGACGATGGTCGATAAGCTCCTGCGTGCCACGGACGCCTTCCGTGCCAACCAGCAGGTCGAGGACCGCGTCCTGGATTCCAACGACCAGGAGCGCGAGCGCGGCATTACGATTCTCGCCAAGAACATCTCTATCGAGTATAAGGACGTCAAGATCAACGTCATCGACACCCCGGGCCACGCCGACTTTGGCGGCGAGGTCGAGCGCGTGCTGCGTATGGCCGACGGCGCCCTGCTGCTGGTCGACGCCTTTGAGGGCCCCATGCCCCAGACCCGCTTCGTGCTGCGCCACGCTATCGACACCGGCCTTAAGATCATGATCGTCATCAACAAGATCGACCGTCCGGGCGCCAACCCCGAGAAGGCCTACAACGACTGCCTGGACCTTATGGCCGACCTGGGTGCCACCGACGACCAGCTTGAGTTCGCCATGGAGCACGTGGTCTACGCCAGCGCCATGAATGGCTTTGCCCGCCTTGACCCCAACGACGGCAACATGGACATGTACCCGCTGCTCGACATGATCATCGACGACATGCCCGCCCCCGAGGTTGACGAGAACGCCCCGCTGGCCATGCAGTGCGTGACCATCGACCACTCAAACTTTGTCGGCCGTATCGGCATCGGTCGAGTGTACTCCGGCACCATCCACCAGGGCGACCAGATCCTGGTCGTCAAGAACGACGGCTCCAGCGCCACCGCTACCGTCAAGCAGCTCTTTACCTTCGACTACCTGGGCCGCACTGAGTGCCAGGAAGTCGGCGCCGGCGACATCGCTGCTGTCGTGGGTATTGACCGCACCGATATCGGCGATGTCTACACCGACCCCGAGAACCCCGTTGAGCTTGAGCCCATCGAGATCGACCCGCCAACCCTGTCCATCGTTTTTGAGGCTTCGACCTCCCCGCTCGTCGGCCGCGATGGCGACATCGTGGGCGCCCGTCAGCTCAAGGAGCGCCTGTTCAACGAGGCCGAGAACAACGTGACTATGAAGATCGAGGAGCTCGAGGACAAGAGTGGCGTCGAGGTCTCGGGCCGCGGCATCCTGCACCTGTCCGTCCTGATGGAGTCCATGCGCCGCGAGGGCTTTGAGTTCCAGGTCGGTCGTCCCCGCGTTCTGTTTAAGAAGGACGAGAACGG
>WGSR01000268.1 GCA_014871545.1 Collinsella sp.
CAGGCGTCAAGAACACCCAGGTCAACGAGTGGGTCTACCGCAGTCTGGCAGCACTAAACGACTCCGACGATAAGGCTGTCGAAAAGCTCGTCGAAGCTCCTGTCATCAAGGCAGCGCTTTTGTAATTAAAGGGTGCGTGGCCTTCCGAGCGCCGACGTTCCGAAGGCCACGCAGACAGCCAGGCGCTATCGGGACACCCGCCCACCACGTTCGGCCAGAGCAAGAATCGGCATCATTTGGCGCGGGGTCTTTGCTGCAAGATCGGCATGTTCGAGCAGCCTGCGATCGTTGGTCACCAAGTAATCGACCTGCGCGCGCTTGCACGCGGCGAGCACCAAGTTGTCCTCGTAATCGCGATGGAGCGCTAAGTATTTGTCGGCCAGCCAAAGGTCCGACGCATCTGCACCCACGGCCGTAGCGTTTTCGGTCATGTTCCGAACAAACGCCAACGCCGCATCGCCAATTGCACGGGCAGATGCCTCGTCGAGCGCTCCCCCACTGGCAAGAATGCTACGCTTCAGCTCGTGTTGGACAACGTACAGCACGTCCTTGGCAATATGTACCGGAAAGAACAGCAACGCCCCCGCCTCCGTCGCCCGCCCAATAAGCGCACGCGCGGCAAGCGACTCGGCATGGTCGACGCAAAACGAATCGACCCATACGTTGGCGTCCACCATTATTTTAAGGGGAGCCCCGTTCACAGGATCATCCCCTTTTGGCGATAGCGCTCGTCCATGGCTTCGGAATAGATTGTGTCCCAATCGCGATCGTCGGATACGGGCGACGTAGCGATGCCCAGGTCCGCGTAAAGCTGATCTGCCGCTGCCCACGACGCGGCGAACGGAGTATCGGACGCGACGGCCTGCTGCCGGCCATCAACGGCAGACAGTACTTCCTCACACTGCCCGCCACCCTGTGCGACCTTGACCACGACCTTTTTGATAAGCTCGGGCAGTGATCTGCCCGAAAGCCGCAACGCTTCCTCCGCATGGTCCTTGGCCTGGCGATCTACACGAACATTCACCTGCGCCATGCCGCTAACAGCATCCACGTCGATCTCGCTCCCTTCAATTGCTAGCCTTGCTAGCAACACTATATAGAGAAGTTAGCAAATGTTCAAATGCAAAAGGCCTGCGCCCGGACGACACCGATGCCGTCTGGGCGCAGGCCAGATAACGTGGGCGAACACGTCTGCTAGCGCAGGTACGCCTTTGCGTTGCCCAGGCTGTAGGCAATCGTCGAGCCGTTGTGCAGCAGCGACGATGCCTGCGGGGTAATCGCGCCGGTAATGCCCAGTGCCAAGAGCGCCGAGTTGGTGAGCATCACCTTAGAATAGGAGCTCGTCAGACGGTCGATAAGCCCCTGACTCATGCGGCGCAGGCGCACGATTGCGGCCAGATCCGTATCGGTCAGGATGATATCGGCGACCTCCTTGGCGATGTCGCTTCCGCCGCCCATTGCCAGTCCCACGTCGGCCAAACCGAGCGCCGGCGAATCGTTAACGCCGTCGCCCACCATGGCAACGTGGCGCCCCTCGCTCTTAATGCGCTCCACATACGCGTACTTGTCCTCGGGCAGCAGCTCGGCCTTAAACTCGTCGACCCCTGCCTCGCGAGCAATGCGCTCGGCGGTGCGCTCCGAGTCGCCCGTGAGCATGACCACGTGCTTAACGCCCAACGCGTGCAGGTCGGCGATGGCCTCACGGACCCCGGCCTTGAGCGGATCCTCGATACCGAGCACGCCGACGACCTTGCCATCGACCGCCAGATACAGCGGCGACAGGCCCTGCATCTGGAACTCGATCTGCTCCTTAATGTCGGACTCGAGCTGCGCGCCCTCGTCCTCAAATACAAAGTGCGCGGAACCGATGATGGCACGACGCCCTTCGATGGACGAAGCGATGCCGTGCGCCACGATGTACTCGACGGCGGCATGGCGCTCGCGGTGCTCGAGTCCGCGCTCACGTGCCGCATTTACCACGGCGCGCGCCACCGGATGCGGGAAATGCTCCTCCAAGCAAGCGGAAAGGCGCAGGACCTCGTCCTCGCTCCAGCCGTCGGTGGTGAGCACGCAGGCAAGACGCGGCTGCGCTTCGGTGAGCGTGCCGGTCTTATCAAACACAATGGTATCGGCCTTGGCAAACGACTCAAAGTACTTCGCGCCCTTGACCATGACGCCCATCTTGGCGGCATCGCTCATGGCGGTCATGACGGCGACGGAGCCCGTAAGCCTGAGTGCGCACGAGTAGTCGACCATCAGTGCCGCCGAGGTCTTGATGAGGCTGCGGGTGGTAAGCGCAACCAGGCCCGCGAGCAGGAAGTTCCACGGGACGATCTTGTTGGC
>WGSR01000269.1 GCA_014871545.1 Collinsella sp.
ATATGCGTGTCGAGGATCTGCTCGGCGCGGCGCTTAAGCGACTCGGAATGGATGCGTGATGTGGGAAGCCGATGACTCTCAGGACCTGTGGGCGACGCCCGGCAACTCGCCGGCGGCATCCATGGCGCACGGCGAGCGCATGGTGGGCTCGGAGCTGACGGCCGAGGACCTCGATGTCGACCGCACTTTGCGCCCCCAGCGCCTGGACGATTACTGTGGCCAGGAGCACATCAAGCAGAGCCTGCGCGTGTTGATCGAAGCGGCGCAGAGCCGTGGCGAGACGCTCGACCACGTGATTTTCTCGGGTCCTCCGGGCCTGGGCAAGACCACGCTGGCCACCGTTATCGCCAACGAGCTGGGCGCTCAGATCAAGACGACGAGTGGTCCGGCCATCGCGCGCACCGGCGACCTGGCGGCCATCCTTACTAACTTGCAGCCGGGTGATGTGCTGTTTATCGACGAGATCCACCGCCTCAACCGTTCGGTCGAGGAAGTCCTGTACCCCGCGATGGAGGACTTTGCCCTCGATATCGTGATTGGCAAGGGTCCGGCGGCGCGCTCGATTCGCCTGGATATCCCCAAGTTTACGCTGGTAGCGGCAACGACCCGCTCGGGCATGTTGACCGGCCCGTTGCGCGACCGCTTTGGCATTTCATATCGCCTGGATTACTACACGGTCGAGGAGCTCGCCCAGATTGTGACGCGTTCGGCAACCATCCTGGGCGTGACGATCGACCATCCCAGCGCGCTCGAGATCGGCTCGCGTTCGCGCGGTACGCCACGTCTTGCCAACCGCCTGCTCAAGCGCGTGCGCGATTACGCACAGGTGCGCGGCAACGGCCCCATCGAGCTCGATGTCTGTCGCCAGGCGCTTGAGTTCTTCGAGATCGATGAACTCGGTCTGGACTGGATGGATATTCGCATTTTGGAGACGCTCGCTAAGACGTTCTCCGGTCGTGCCGTGGGACTTACGACCCTTGCCAGCGCGGTGGGCGAGGACCCGGGCACGCTCGAGGATGTCTATGAGCCCTATCTGCTGCAGTGCGGCTTGATGATTCGCACGCCTCAGGGTCGTCAGGCAACGCTTCGCACCTTTGAGCACCTGGGGATTGAACCTACCGTTTAGGGCGCTTTGTTTTGGCTAGTCTGTAGGCTATCGCTGAGCATCGGGTAAACATATCGCCATTCATCGGTTACGGGTGTTTTACTATTGCGCGCCCGTGCTATGCTGAATTGGTCTTTTTCTCATTCGGTAACGAAAGGACCGCCCATGCCTACTGACATCGAAATCGCACGTTCTGTCACGCCGCTGCCCATTACCGAGGTGGCTAAGAACGCCGGCGTCGACGTAAAGCACCTGATTCCGTACGGCTTCGACAAGGCTAAGGTTGACTATTCACTGCTCAACGAGCCGACCGATCACCAGGCCAAGCTCGTCCTCGTGACCGCTATCAACCCAACGCCTGCGGGCGAGGGCAAGACCACCACGACCATCGGTCTGGCCGATGGCCTGCGTCGTCGCGGCGTCAAGAGTGCCGTGGCCCTGCGCGAGCCTTCGCTCGGCCCCGTCTTTGGCGTTAAGGGCGGTGCTGCCGGCGGCGGCTGGGCTCAGGTCATCCCCATGGAGGATATCAACCTGCACTTTACCGGCGACTTCCACGCTATCGGTGCCGCCAATAACCTGCTGGCCGCCATGCTCGACAACCATATTCAGCAGGGCAACCAGCTCGGTATTGACGTTAAGCGCATCACTTGGAAGCGCGTCGTCGATATGAACGACCGTCAGCTGCGCCACGTCATCGACGGCATTGGCGGTAAGGCTCAGGGCGTGCCGCGCGAGGACGGCTTCGATATCACCGTCGCCTCCGAGGTCATGGCAATCCTGTGCCTGTCTACGAGCATCAGCGACCTCAAGGAACGCTTGGGTGAGATCGTCGCCGGCTACAGCTTTGCCGGCGAGCCCGTCCGTGCCCGCGACCTTAAGGCCCAGGGTGCCATGGCCGCGTTGCTTAAGGACGCGCTCAAGCCCAACCTGGTGCAAACGCTCGAGGGCACGCCCGCGTTTGTCCACGGCGGTCCCTTCGCCAACATTGCCCACGGCTGCAACTCTATCATGGCCACGCGTATGGCGATGCGCTTTGGCGATGTCGCCATTACCGAGGCCGGCTTCGGTGCCGATCTGGGTGCCGAGAAGTTCCTCGACATCAAGTGCCGCATGACGGGCGTTCGCCCCAGCGCTGTCGTGGTCGTCGCCACTGCCCGCGCGCTTAAGTACAACGGCGGTGTCGCCAAGGCCGACCTCAACGAGGAGAACCTCGAGGCCCTCAAGGCCGGCATGCCCA
>WGSR01000027.1 GCA_014871545.1 Collinsella sp.
CCACGCACTTTACCTGCGTAAACAATGTGAGTGAAATATGAATCTCGATGGATACGCCCGCAGCCGTGTATACTAAACAGCTGTGTGAAACCAGGGGAGTATTCTGGCTGGACAAAATGCCTGCTTAATAGGGTTGTCAGGTAGTCTGGGCGCAATACAAGACTGGGGAGCACGTCGTGTAAGTAGTGGTCCTCTAGGGGCGTACGCTCGGTGGTGTACGCATTGTCCCAAGACCACGCGAGAGTTGGGATCATATCTTGATCAGCATGATTCTCGGCCGCAAGATTGGCATGACCCAGGTTTGGGACGAGGACGACAACGTCGTTCCCGTCACGGTCATCCAGGCTGGCCCCTGCGCTGTCTCGCAGGTTAAAACTCAGGCAACCGACGGCTATGACGCCGTCCAGATCGGTTTCGGCGACATCAAGGCCAAGAACGTGAACAAGCCCATGGCTGGTCACTTCGCTAAGGCTGGCGTCGAGCCTGTCCGTTTCCTTCGTGAGGTCCGCGTCGAGAACGGCGAGGAGCACAAGGTCGGCGAGGTCGTCACCGTCGCTGATTTCGCTGATGTCGAGAAGGTCGACGTCATCGGTACCTCCAAGGGTAAGGGCTTCCAGGGTCGCATCAAGCGCTGGGGTCAGCGCCGCGGTCCTATGACGCATGGTTCTCACTTCCAGCGTCACCCCGGTTCTATCGGTCAGTGCGCCTATCCTGCGCGCGTCCTCAAGGGCGTCAAGATGGCCGGTCACATGGGTAACGAGCGCGTTACCGTCAAGAACCTTTCCGTTGTCCGCATCGATGCCGAGCAGAACCTCATCTTGGTCAAGGGCGCTGTCCCGGGTGCCAAGAATGGTCTCGTCGCCATCCGTATGGCCTAAGGGCCCAGCCCATTTAGCCCAGCGTCATACCAAGGAGAACACTTAAATGGCAAAGTTTGAAGTAAAGAACAGCGAGGGCAAGAAGGTCGCCGAGGCCGAGCTCGCCGCTGAGGTGTACGGCATCGAGCCGAACATCCACGTTATGCACCACATCGTCAAGTGCCAGATGGCCTCTTGGCGTCAGGGCACCCAGTCCGCTAAGGGCCGCTCTGAGGTTTCCGGTGGCGGCAAGAAGCCTTGGCGTCAGAAGGGCACCGGCCGTGCCCGCCAGGGTTCCATCCGTGCTGCCCAGTGGCGTCACGGTGGCGTTGTCTTCGCCCCCAAGCCCCGTTCCTACGCTAAGCGTATGAACAACAAGGAGGTCAAGCTGGCTATGCGCTCCGCGCTGTCCGCCAAGCTGGCCGATGGCGAGCTCGTGCTCGTCGACGACTACGGCTTCGAGAAGCCTTCCACCAAGGCTGCCGTTGCCATGCTCAAGGCTCTCGGCCTTGAGGGCAAGCGTCTGACCATCATCGTTCGCGATGAGGACGTCAACGCCTACCTGTCGTTCCGCAACATTCCCAAGACGTTCATCATCACTGCCGACGAGGCCAACACCTACGATCTCGTCAACAACAACGCCGTGCTGATGCCCGCCGACATCGCCGCTCACTTCGGGGAGGTGCTTGCTTAAATGACCGCCCACGAGATCATCATCCGTCCGATCGTGTCCGAGCGTTCCTTCTCCGGCATGGAGCAGAACAAGTACACGTTCGAGGTCGCCAAGGATGCTAACAAGTATCAGATCAAGGACGCTGTCGAGGAGATCTTCGGCGTCAAGGTCGTTCGCGTGAACACCCTGACGGTCAAGCCCAAGACCAAGCGCGTGCGCTATGTCGCCGGCAAGACCCGTTCTTGGAAGAAGGCCATCGTCACGCTGGCCGAGGGCGACACCATCGAGGTCTTTGGCAACCAGGCCTAAGACTCGCTGCTGTTGAGTGAGCTCATGCCTCCCAAATAGGGGAGGCGAGAGCTCAAGGTTTTGGGCGTATAAAATGGACACGCCCGGAGCCGTGTATACGTCCGGTGTCATCGCACCCGAGGCAGAACCTCGAATCCCTGTCTGCGATGGCTAACGGATTCCTATTGAAAGGGATTGTAATGGCTGTAAAGCACCTTAAGCCGACCTCCGCTGGTAGGCGTTGGCAGACGATCTCCGACTTCTCCGAGATCACCTGCACCAAGCCCGAGAAGTCTCTTCTCGAGCCCCTGCCCAAGAAGGCCGGTCGTAACAACAACGGCCGCATCACCACCCGCCACCAGGGCGGCGGCGTGAAGCGTCGTTACCGCGTGATCGACTTCAAGCGCAACAAGGACGGCGTGCCCGCCAAGGTTGCCACGATCGAGTACGATCCGAACCGTTCCGCTCGCATCGCTCTGCTGCACTACGCTGACGGTGAGAAGCGCTACATCCTGGCCCCCAAGGGCCTCGAGGTCGGTCAGACCGTCATGTCCGGTTCTGACGCCGACATCAAGCCGGGCAACGCTCTGCCCCTCGCCGACATCCCCGTCGGTACGCTCATCCACGCCGTCGAGTTCCAGCCGGGCAAGGGCGCTGCTATCGCCCGTTCCGCCGGTAACTCCTGCCAGCTGATGGGTAAGGAGGGCAAGTACGCTATCGTCCGTATGCCTTCCTCCGAGATGCGCCGCATCCTCGTTACATGCCGCGCCACCGTCGGTGAGGTCGGCAACGCCGATCACTCCAACATCGTCATCGGCAAGGCCGGCCGTAAGCGTCACATGAACGTGCGCCCGACCGTCCGCGGTACCGTCATGAACCCTGTCGACCACCCGCACGGCGGTGGCGAGGGCAAGAACCACACCTCTGGTCGTCCCTCTGTTACCCCCTGGGGTAAGCCGACGAAGGGCCTTCGTACGCGCAAGAAGAAGAAGGTCTCGAACCAGCACATCATTCGTCGCCGTAAGAAGTAATTTCGGATACCGAGTTTTAGGAGAAAGCACTTATGAGCAGAAGTCTCAAAAAGGGCCCGTTCGTGGAGACTCGCCTTCTCTCGCGTATCACCGCGATGAACGAGGCTGGCAAGAAGGACGTCGTGAAGACCTGGTCCCGCGCGTCCACCATCTTCCCCGAGATGGTTGGTCACACCATCGCCGTCCACGACGGCCGCAAGCATGTGCCCGTGTATGTTACCGAGTCCATGGTTGGTCACAAGCTCGGCGAGTTCGCGCCGACTCGTACGTTCCGTGGCCACAAGGCCAAATAGGGGGTTAACCGTAAATGGCAACTAAGTCTATTGAAACTGAGGCCACCGAGGTTCGCGCCGTCGCTAAGTACGTGCGTGTTTCCCCCAGCAAGGCCCGCCTGGTGGTCGATCTGATCCGCCGCAAGCCTGTCGCTCAGGCCTTCGACATCCTCCACTTCTGCGACCGCGCCGTCGCCGTGGATGTCGAGAAGGTTCTCCGTTCCGCCGTTGCGAAC
The DNA here is from genome assembly GCA_014871545.1 of Collinsella sp. Lineage (GTDB taxonomy): Bacteria > Actinomycetota > Coriobacteriia > Coriobacteriales > Coriobacteriaceae > Collinsella. Next base: position 3,358 of record WGSR01000027.1, read on the forward strand.
GCCGAGAACAACAACGGTCTGCGTGCCGACAACCTGGTTGTCGCCGCTGCCTATGTTGACGAGGGTCCGACGCTTAAGCGCATCCGTCCCCGCGCCAAGGGTTCCGCTTCTCGCATTCTGAAGCGTACTTCCCACATCACCGTCGTCGTTGCTCCTCGAAAGGAGGCGTAAAGCTGTATGGGTCAGAAAGTCTACCCCACCGGCTTCCGTCTTGGCATCACCGAGAACTGGCGCTCCCGCTGGTTCGCAGAGAAGGATTACGCTAAGACCCTCGGTAACGATCTCGAGATCCGCAAGTACCTCGAGAAGCGTCTTTCCCGCGCAGCTGTCTCCCGCGTCGAGATCGAGCGCGCTGGCGACAAGGTGAAGGTCATCATTCTCACCGCTCGCCCCGGCGTTGTCATCGGTAAGAAGGGTGCCGAGATCGATACCCTCCGCACCGAGCTCGAGAAGGTCGCTGGCGTCTCCAAGGGCCAGCTCTCCGTCGACGTTGTCGAGATCAAGCGCCCCGAGCTCGACGCCAACCTCGTTGCTCAGTCTATCGCTGAGCAGCTCGAGGGCCGCGTTGCCTTCCGTCGCGCTATGCGCAAGGCTGTCCAGTCCGCCCGCAAGGCCGGCGCCAAGGGCATCCGTATCCAGTGCTCCGGTCGTCTCGGCGGTGCCGAGATGGGCCGTCGTGAGTGGTACCGTGAGGGTCGCGTGCCTCTGCACACCCTCCGTGCCAAGATCGACTACGGCACGGCTGTCGCCAGCACCACCATGGGCGCTTGCGGCGTGAAGGTCTGGATCTACCTGGGCGAGAAGCTCCCGGGCCAGCCTGTTCCCAACCCTGCACTCGAGGGCTCTTCCCGTCCTCGTCGTCGTAACTCCGAGAGGAGGGGTCAGTAGTGCTTGCCCCTAAGCGTATTCTTCACCGCAAGGTGCAGCGTGGCTCCATGAAGGGCCAGGCCAAGGGTAATACCGAGCTGCATTTCGGCGAGTTTGGTATCCAGGCTCTCGAGGCCCATTGGATCACCAACCGTCAGATCGAGGCCGCTCGTATTGCCATGACCCGCTACATGAAGCGTGGCGGTCGTGTGTACATCACGATCTTCCCCGATAAGCCCATCACCAAGAAGCCTGCCGAGACTCGCATGGGTTCTGGTAAGGGTAACCCCGAGGAGTGGGTGGCCGTCGTCAAGCCCGGCCGCATCATGTTCGAGGTCAAGGGCGTGCCCGAGGAGGTCGCTCGCGAGGCTCTGCGTCTTGCACAGCACAAGCTTCCCATCAAGACCAAGATTGTTGCTGCTAAGAACGCTGAGCAGCGCATCGAGAAGGAGATGGCTGAGGAGGCCGCTCTCGAGGCCAAGTGGGCTGCTGAGGACGCCGCCGCCGCCAAGGAGGAGAACTAATGAAGCCCGCAGAGATTCGTGAGCTCTCGGACGCTCAGCTCGTTGAGAAGCTGAAGGAAATGCGCGCCGAGCTCTTTAACCTTCGTTTCCAGATGGCCACCAGCCAGCTGGACAACACCGCTCGCGTCAACACCGTGAAGAAGGACATCGCTCGCGTCCTCACGGAGCAGCGCGCCCGCGAGATCGCAGCGGAGAAGTCCGCTGTCGCCGAGTAGGACCTAAGGAGAGAACATGACTGATTCGCGTAACTCGCGTAAGGTCCGTACGGGTGTCGTTACCTCCGTCTCCGGTGCCAAGACCATCGTTGTCACCATCACCGAGCGCAAGCGTCACCCCAAGTACGGCAAGATGATGACCAGCTCCAAGAAGCTGCACGCTCACGACGAGGAGTGCACGGCTGGCGTGGGCGATACCGTCCGCGTTATGGAGACCCGTCCTATGTCCAAGATGAAGCGTTGGCGCCTCATCGAGGTCGTCGAGCGCGCTAAATAAGCAGTCGCTCTTACGACTTGTACGTTTCCGAAGATGTGCGTATGCCTGGCTTGCATACCACGGGCCGTATAAAGGCTGCGCACCTCTCTTCGGTTCTTAGTTCGGAGGAACATCTACCATGATTCAGATGCAAACCATGCTGAACGTCGCCGACAACTCCGGCGCTCGCAAGATTCGCTGCATCAAGGTGCTTGGCGGTTCCAAGCGTCGTTATGCAGGCATCGGCGATGTGTTCATCGGTGCTGTCCAGGAGGCTACCCCTGGCGCCAACGTCAAGAAGAAGGACGTTGTCCGTTGCGTCGTCGTTCGCACCGTTAAGGAGATCCGCCGCAAGGATGGCTCCTACATTCGCTTTGATGAGAACGCCTGCGTTGTCATCAACAACGATGGTTCGCCCGTCGGCACCCGTATCTTCGGGCCCGTCGCTCGCGAGCTTCGTGACAAGAAGTACATGAAGATCGTCTCGCTCGCTCCCGAGACCCTGTAGTTAGGGGAGATATATGTATATCAAGAAGGGCGATAAGGTCCAGGTTCTCTCTGGTAAGGATCGCGGCAAGCAGGGCGTTGTCCTGCGTGCTCTCCCCGCCGAGAACAAGGTCGTTGTCGAGGGCGTTTCGGTCGTCAAGAAGGCCGTCAAGCCCAACGCTGCCAACCAGCAGGGCGGCATCGTTTCGCAGGAGGCTCCCATCGATGCCTCCAACGTCAATCTCGTTTGCCCCGAGTGCGGTAAGGTTACCCGCGTCGGTCACGAGAAGGACGGCAAGAACAAGCTGCGCGTCTGCAAGAAGTGCGGCCACAAGTTCTAAGCTGCCCGCAACATCAAGTTGCTAGCAAAGGCCCGGATGCCCTACGGCACCCGGGCCTTTTTCTATTCCTACTCATTGGGGACAGACTTAAATGAGTAGTCGTTGGGGACGTTCTTAAACGACCAGTCGATGGGGACTGTCTTTAGATTTGTTTATCTGGTCATCTGGGATAGGCTTCAACGAAAGCGGCACATAGGGACTGTCTCTAGGTGCCGGCACATAGGGACGTTCCCTTTTTGCCGGCAGTTTGGGACGGTCCTTTGATGTCTGATGCCCTCAGAGGGGTGGAGTATCACGGCCTACTCTGTTCTTTAGGGCTTTGGTGCTCCGCCTCTTTATGCTTCACAAGGATCGTCGCATGCGCATTCATGCGCATAGTTTTGCGCGACAATGCGCATAACTGCGCAAACATCTGCCAACTATGGCTAAATAATGACCGATAAGCAAATAAATACGCAAACACGAGCAGATACGCGCGCAATTGTGCGACTATAGGGTTGTTAGAAATGAAGGACTTCCGATGACTCAGGAGGCACATCATGGCAGATTCCAAACAGGCTCCGCTCGACGCCGAGGCAGCCGCAAAGGCGGCGTTTGCCTCGGTCCAGAATCAGCCGTTCCCAAACGACATCTTTACGGCTCCCGAGCTTCGTTGGGCAGTGATCGGGTGCGGTGCTATCGCCAACCAAATGGCCCAGTCCCTCGCGCTGGCCGGCCGCAAGCTCGCGGGTGTCGCCAACCGTACGCTTTCCAAAGCCCAGGCTTTTGCCGAGCAGTATGGCGTCGAGAAGGTGTACGAGACGGTCGAGGACCTCTACGCCGATCCGGACATCGACGCCGTCTATATCACCACGCCGCACAACACGCATATCACCTATCTGCGTGCTGCGCTGGCCGCCGGCAAGCACGTGCTCTGCGAGAAGGCCATTACCCTCAATTCCGCCGAGCTTGACGAGGCCCGTGCCATCGCCGACGAGCACAACGTGGTTCTTATGGATGCCACCACGGTGCTCCACATGCCGCTGTATCAGGAGCTGCGCCGTCGCATGGATGCGGGCGACTTTGGCCGTATGAACCTTGCTCAGCTCAACTTTGGTAGCTATAAGGAGTACGGCGATCTGACCAATCGCTTCTACAACCGCAACCTTGCTGGCGGTGCCATGCTCGATATTGGCGTGTATGCCCTGTCCGTCATGCGTCTCTTTATGGCAAGCCAGCCCGCTGAGGTCGTTTCGCTGGGCAACACCTGCGAGACCGGTGTTGACGTTGCGGGCGGCATCGTCTGCCGTAATGCCGAACAGCAGCTGGGCGTGGTGAGCCTTACGCTCCACTCCAAGCAGCCCAAGCGTTCGGTCATTAGCTTCGACAAGTGCTATATCGAGGTCAACGATTATCCGCGTGCCGATCACGCGACCATCGTGTGGACTGCAGACGGTCACCGTGAGGAGGTCCACGCTGGCACCGAGGCATACGCTCTGTGCTACGAGATGGCCGACCTGGAGAGGGCCGTTGCCGGCGATGATTCGAAGCGTGAGCTTCTGGGCTATGCTTCTGATGTTATGGAGCTTATGACCAAGCTCCGCGCCGACTGGGGAGTTGTGTACCCCGAGGAGGAGTAAGCGATGCTTGCGGAAGATAGGCTCAACGCGATCATGTCGATGGTGCAGCGAGCTGGCTCGGTTACCGTGCCGGAGCTTGCTGAGGCCCTGGGCGTGACAGCGTCTACCATTCGGCGCGACCTGCAGACGCTCGACCGAGCGCACCGCATCGCCAAGGTCCACGGTGGGGCGACGAGTCTTGAGCGCGCGCACGTGACGCGCGACCTAACGATCAGTGAGCGCAGTGATCTCCATAACGACGACAAGGAGCGTATCTGCGCCCGCGCCGCGGCGCTCGTGGAGCCCGAGAGCTTTGTGTACATCGATTCGGGTTCGACAACGCTCAGACTCATCGAGCATCTTCCGCATCTCGAATCGGTCACCTATGTGACTGATTCCGTGCTCCATGCTCAGCATCTCGCTGTGCGCGGCATGCGCACCGTGGTGCTGGGCGGCGAGCTTAAACCCGAGACCGAGGCGCTCGTTGGCCCCGATGCTCTGGCAACCCTAGACCGCTACAACTTTAACTGCGGCTTTTGGGGTTCTAACGGCATTGCCGCCGAGCAGGGCTTTACGACGCCCGATATCGAGGAAGCGCAGGTCAAGCGTATCTCGATGCGCCATACAGCCAAACGCTTCGTAATCTCGGACGCCAGTAAGTTTGGCATGGTGGCTCCCGTAAAATTCGCGGACTTCCGCGACGCAACGATTATTACCGCAGGCGATGTCCCCGCCAAGTACCGGGCAATGGACAACATCATCACGGTCTAACAGCAGGGGACGGGCTAAGGCCAAAACCACCGCGAGGGGGCAGGAACCTTTGTGGTGGTTTTGACGTTTGTCCAGATAAAACCTGCCAAAATAAACCTGTCCTTTTCGGCGAGTTTTAGGGCTCCCAGGGGCAGGGGGCTTCGATGTGGATGTGCTCGCCGGTTACGGGATGCGTAAAGGACACGCTGTGGGCGTGGAGCATCAGGCCACAGGGGCGCGGCGTTCCGTACAGGTCGTCGCCAACCAGGGGATGACGCTCGCTCGCCAGATGCACGCGGATTTGGTGCTTGCGGCCGGTGAGCAACTCGACATCGATATACGAGCGCGTGGGCAGGCCACGGCGACTCTTAAGACGCTTGAGTACCTTGACGCGCGTCTGAGAGGGCTTTCCGCTGGCGCCGACACGCATCTTGCGGCTATCGTGGCGATCGCGGGCGATGGGCTTGTCGATGAGCTTTTCGTTCCAGTCGATCTTGCCCTCGGCGAGCGCCAGATAGTGCTTTTCGAACGCGTGGTCGATGACCATCTGGTCAAAAGCGGGCTGCGTCTGTTTGTCGAGCGAAAACAGCACCACGCCGGTGGTGTTGCGGTCCAGACGGTTGAGCGGCTGCATGTCAGTCGCGGCAAAGCCGTCGCCCATGGCCAGCAGCAGGTCGCTGGCGTAGTCGGTAAGCGTGCGCTCGCCGGTGCCGTCGCCGTGGACGATCATGCCGGCGGGCTTGTCGATGGCCATGAGCCAAGCGTCGCAGTAGAGGACTTGAGGTTCTTCGTTCACGTGTAAGCCTTTCGGTTAGCTGATTCCCACAAACATGCAACCCGAGGTCGCCCCGCGTAGGCGGGCGGCGGGCTTGCGGCCGGCTTGAGCCGCCTCGACGGCGCGACGGACGCGAGCGACGGCACGGCCAATCTCATCGGCCTCGAGCAGGGTTCCGTCAACCATGAGACGACGCACGCCGGCATTGAGCAGCTGAGGAACCTGCGGTGTGAGGTCGATGGGGTAGGCGTCGTACAAGCGAGAGCGGCCGTGGATGTCGGTGCGGACGGGCATGACCTTTCCGTCGATATTCTTGAGCGAGAGCTTGCGGGCACGCAGGCGGCAGTTGACACAATCGTGGATGCAGCCGTTGGCAACCTGCAGAATGCAATGCTCGCTTGTCATGACGCGCGGGCGGCCAAAGACGGTGATGCCCAGAGCCGCGGGCGCGGCGGCTCCGAGCGAGACAATCTCGTCGAGTGTGATCTCGGGCGAGAGCCAAAACGCACCGGCTCCGCGCCCGGCAAGCGCCTCCATGCAGGGCGTGTTGTGCACCGGCAGGCAAGAGCGAATCTCGGCCGTGGCGCCGGCATGCGCGGCTACGGCGAGCTCGGAGATATTGCCGACGGCGACGGTGGCTCCGGCATTGATCCAGGGATCGACGCGTACGTGGTCAACGGCGCGGCAGACCTCGTCGAGTACGGGTACGATGCCCTGCTCAAATGCATCGGCGGGGGAGACACCGGCGGCCTCGAGCGCATCGGTGGTCATATAGATGCGCGTGGCGCCCTCGGCACGAGCTGCCTCGGCGGCTTCGAGCGTGTTGACGGTGGCGCAGATCTGCGGCTCGTCGCGGTAGTGCTCGGGCATGGGGCGGGAATCACTGGTTACAATCGCCGGCAGCTCGAGCGTTTTCGCGCGCTCCTCGTACGGTGCCAGAATGGCCTCTTCCAGCGCCTTACAAGCGGCGGCACGCACTTTATGCACGGCGGAGAAGCCCATACCGCAGCCCTCATCGAGCGCCACATCAAAGCTCGCGGCCTCAAAGGGCGAGGAGCCCATGCGGCCCACATGCTCAACCAGATCGGATGCCTCGACGGCGCGGGTCTTGGCAGCCTCGACGGTAAAGCCCGTGGCCGTGGCCGTAAGCGAAGGATCGTCGCAACAGGTGAGCGTAACGGCAAACGGCTCGCCCAGACGCGCCACAACGGACACGTCTACGGCGCGGCGGCGCAGCACATCGCGCTTGAGCGCGGCGCCGGCGGCGTCAATGGCGCACTGGCTTCGAATCACGCGCACGCGGCAGCCCTCGGGCATGCTGCGGGGCACGCGACATTCGATGATGTCACCGGCGGCGGCATCATCGGCGGCAATGGTGGTCAGGAACTGGTCAAACTCGTTATCGTGGCGAAGCTCCAGCAGGTCGCCCTTGCCCACGGGCTCAAACAACTCAATGCGGGCGATGGCGGCGCGCCGACGGCGGTCGTCGGGCTTGAGGCCGCGCACATCGCGGTTGGCCGGGCGGCTGCCCAGCACCGTGCCCACGATCTGGCCGCGGTTGTTGGAGCGCTCGTAGCTCATCATCTCGTCACCCGAGGTACCGTCTTGGTAGGCGTGCGTAAAGTCGCGGTTGAAGCAGCGCTTGAGCTGTCGCTGGCGGGCCGCATCCTCATCCTTAGAGGTCGAAACATCGGCCAGCATGTCATCAATCTGGTGACGATACACGTCGACGATGGAATACACGTAATCGGGGGCCTTCATGCGGCCCTCGAGCTTGAGCGATGCGGCGCCGGCGTCATACAGACGGCGAACAAGCTGCGACGTGTTGGTGTCGCGCGGGCACAGCGCGCGCTCGCGACCGGCAGGGGAGAGCGAGCGGCCGTTCTCGTCGATCAGCTCGTAAGGCAGGCGACAGGGCTGAGCGCACATGCCGCGGTTGGCCGAGCGGCCCGCCATGGCAAAGCTCGACAGCAGGCATAGACCCGAGTAGCAAAAGCAGATGGCACCGTGGCTAAAGACCTCCAGGTCCACATCGGGCGCGGCGTTGTGAATGGCGGCGATCTCGTCGATGGAGAGCTCGCGCGAGAGAGTCACGCGGTCGGCGCCCTGCTCGCGGCACCAGATAGTTCCGCGGTCGTCATGGATGTTCGCCTGGGTCGAGATGTGTGTCTCGATGCCGGGCATGGTGCGCTTGACCTCAAAGAACAGGCCCCAGTCCTGGATAATGAAGGCGTCGGCGCCCAGCGTGGAGCAGCGATGGATGAGTTGCAGCGCATCGCCCATCTCGGACTGCTTGATGACGATGTTTACCGTGACGTAGACGCGCGACCCGGCTAGATGCGCGGCGCGGCAGGCTTGCTCAAAGGCCTCGTCGGTAAAGTTGGTGGCCTTGCGGCGGGCGTTGAAGCTGCCCATGCCGCAGTAGATGGCGTCTGCCCCGGCGGCGAGTGCGGCGGCAAAGGGCTCGGGCCCTCCGGCGGGCGCCAAAAGCTCGGGTCTGCGGTTGGTGGTTCGACTGGCGGTTGCGGTCATATCCTGCCTTTCAAAATGCTCAGATATTCAAAAGTATAGTGGTGC
>WGSR01000270.1 GCA_014871545.1 Collinsella sp.
CGATACCGTCAATCATGTCCACGGCACCGCCCGACAAGTGGAACAGCACCACGCCAATGCACCCGTAACGGCCCAACTTGAGCGAACGCGCGGCAAAGTTGGTTCGAAACCCGAGCGCCTCCATTGCGGAATGAACCTTATCGCGTGTCGACTCTCGCACGCTATCGGGCTCGTTGATCACACGCGAAACCGTCTTGAGAGAAACACCCGCAGCAATCGCCACATCGTTCATTGAGACATTTTTCTTGTCCATCGTTGCCACTACTTCTCCAGTCGGTTTTGCATCGCTTGCTTTTTGCGTTCTAGCATACACTACCTGCCCGACTGACAAATCAACCGTTTACCGGACAATATCGACCGCTCACCCGTATATCCTTGTTGCTCTTCCAAAAATGTCTTACGTTGTCATTAATGAAATGACAACGTTGTCATTTCGCAATGCCTTCCTTAAGCAGGAAGGTTTCCGGGCAGTCCTGACCATCCATCGACGACCAGTTCCATCCACATGCATCGCGCATCAAGTAGCAAAGGAGCTCTATGGACGCCATCGTAAAGATGCTCGAAAAGCATCAACCGTTCTTCGAGAAGATCTCGAGAAACATCTACCTCCAGGCCATCAAAGACGGATTCCTTGGGTGCATGCCCATCGTCCTTACCTCTTCGATCTTTCTGCTGATCGCCACCCTTCCCGGCGTAGTTGGAATCACGTTGCCCCAGCCGCTCATCGACTGGTGCAACAAGCTGTACAACTTCACCATGGGCGTCATGGGCATCATGGTTGCCGGCACCACCGCCAAGAACTTTACGGCTTCCATGAACCGTCGCATGCCCGCCGGCAAGGTGCTCAACGACGGCTCCACCATGGTTGCCGCCCAGTGCAGCATGCTGCTGCTCGCTGTTACGCAGTTCACCACCAAGTTCAACGGCTCCGAGCTTTCTGTCTTCGATTGCACCAGCATGGGTACGCGCGGTCTGTTCTCGGCCTATATCGCCGCGTTCATTACCGTGTGGGTCTATAAGTTCTGCGTCTCGCGCGATCTGACCATTAAGCTGCCCAAGGAGGTTCCGGGCGCCATCGCACAGAACTTCCGCGACATCATCCCCTTCGGTGGCGCTGTCATCATTTGCGGCATCATCGATGTGGTTGTGCGCAACCTCATGGGCGTTCCGTTCTCCGAGCTGCTTATCAAACTGCTCTCCCCGCTCTTCACTGCGGCAGAGACCTACCCCGGACTCATCCTTATTCAGGCAGCCACCGCGTTCTTCTGGTTCATCGGTGTCCACGGCCCTTCGATTGTCCAGCCGGGCATCGACCCCATCCGTCTTGCCAACCAGGCCGAGAACCTGCAGGTTCTGCTGGCCGGTGGCCACCCCGCCCACTCCCTCACCTTTAACATGTCGCTCGTGGGTGAGTTCGGCGGCACCGGCGCCACGTTCATCGTTCCGCTTCTGCTGATTCTCTTTATGAAGTCCAAGCAGCTCAAAGCCGTCGGTAAGGCCTCGATTGTTCCTGTTGCCTTCGCCGTCAACGAACCGCTGCTCTTTGGCGCGCCCATGATCCTCAACCCCTACATGCTCATCCCCTTTGTTGCCGCCGGCTGCGTCAACGTAAGTGTTGCCAAGTTCTTTATCGACAACGTGGGCATGAACGGCTTCTCCTTCGTGGTGCCTTGGGCTACCCCTGCCCCCATCGGCATCTTCATCACCACGAACTTCCAGCTTATCGCCCTGGTGTTTGTCGCGATCATCATCTTGCTGGACGCCATCATCTACCTGCCGTTCTTGAAGGCATACGATAAGCTGCTCTGCGACCAGGAGGCCGAGCGCGCCGCCGAGCTGGGTCTCGAGTCCGATGGCGCCGCTGCCATCGCCGCCAGCACCTCTGCGCCCGCTGTCGAGCAGGCCACCGCTGCCGTCGAGCCGACCGCCGCTGCCGCTGACAGCAAGCCTGTCGCCGATCAGCCCGAGCCCGCTGCCGATGCATCCGCTAAGAAGGATGTCGACGGTCTGAAGGTCCTCGTCCTGTGCGCCGGCGCCGGCACCTCTGCCATGCTTGCCAACGCCATCAAGGAAGGTGCCGCGCAGACCGGAGAGAACATCGCTTCCTCCGCAGGCGCCTATGGCCAGCACACTGCCATCATGGATCAGTACGACGTTATCGTGCTTGCCCCGCAGGTCCGTAGCTACTACAACGACATGAAGGCCGACACCGATCGCCTGGGCATTAAGCTGCTCGCCCCGCGCGGTAAGGAATATATCGACCTTACTCGCGACCCCGCTGGCGCCATCAAGTGGCTCCGCGAGAACCTCGACTAGGTCCTCCCTCTGTTGGTGCCCGGAT
>WGSR01000271.1 GCA_014871545.1 Collinsella sp.
CCCACCACCGTGGACGAACCGATCTTTACCACCATCGTTTTATAAGAAGTCGTCATACGTCAAACCAATCAACTGTTCAGCGAACGGCCGAGCTGGCGGCCAAGGGAGCGTGACTCGCCCCTACCGCCCAAGGAATTAGTGAGCCCAGGGGAAAGCCGAGGCCGCGGCCATATTCTTGCGCACGAGCTCGTCGCGCACCTGAGCCAGGCCCTGCTCCATGCCCACCACGTAGGTCTGCGGATACAGGAAGCGCTTGAAAGCCGCATCCAGATGATCGAGCGCCCAAACACAGCGCTCGCGCGCGTCCTGGATGCTCTCACGCGGAGCCACTGCGCTGCCATCGCGCACGATCGGCACCAGCAGCTCGCGATACTCAAGCTCCGACACGTCGGTCACCAGGGCGGCATCATTCACGGCCACGAGGGTATTGCCGCGCGCGGCGCCCTCCCCCACCAGATGGTCCTCGTCGTAGATCATGTCGCAGACCGGGCCGCCAAAGCCGTCGTAATAACGGCGCACGCGCTGCACGCCCGGGATCGTGCGCTTGTAGGGCTGCTCGGAGAGCTTGACCACCGGCGTCCACGGGTCGGCCTCGCTCGCACGGCGGGCGGAAAGCTTGTACACGCCGCCCAGCGCCGGCTGGTCGTAGCAGGTCGCGAGCTTGGTGCCCACGCCAAAGCTATCGATGGGCGCGCCCTGGTCGAGCAGCGACTGAATCGTGTACTCATCCAGATCGTTAGAAACCGAGATCCCCACATAGGGCAGGCCCTCGGCATCGAAACGACCGCGGACATACTTGGAGAGCTTGGCGAGGTCGCCCGAGTCAATGCGAATAGCCGACAGACGCTCGCCCGCCGCCTCCATCTCCTTGGCAACCGTAATGGCATGCTCGCAGCCCTCGCGCACGTCGTAGGTGTCAATGAGCAGCGTACAGTTCTTGGGGCTCGACTTGGCAAAGGCGCGGAAGGCCTCGAGCTCGGAATCGAAGCTCATCACCCAGCTGTGCGCATGCGTGCCAAAGACGGGAATACCGTAGCGGCGGCCGGCGAGCACATTGGACGTAGAGGAGCAGCCGGCGACGTAGCTCGCGCGCGCAACGGCCAGGCCGCCATCGGGACCCTGGGCTCGGCGCAGGCCAAACTCGGCCACGGGACGGCCGTCCGCCGCCAGCACCACTCGCGCCGTCTTGGTGGCGACAAGTGTCTGGAACCCGACGATGTTGAGCAGCGCCGTCTCAAGCAGCTGGCACTCGAGCGCAGGACCGGTGACGCGCACCATGGGCTCGCGTGGAAAGACGAGCTCGCCCTCGGGGACGGCGTCGATATTTACATGCGCACGAAAATCGCGCAGGTAGTCGAGGAATGCGGACTTGAACATCGCGCCGCCGGCCGGGGCCTGGAGCGAGGCGAGGTAGTCGATATCCTCGGGCGTAAAGCGCAGATTCTCGACCAGCTCGGGCAGCTCGGCGGTGCCGCACATGACGGCATAGGCACTGCCAAAGGGATGGTCGCGGTAAAACGCGGTAAAACAACCCTGCTCATTGGCCTTGCCGCTCTCCCACAGGCCCTGGGCCATAGTGAGTTCGTACAGATCGGTGAGCATTGCGATGTCGGTGGGATGAGAGATATCGGTCAAAGCCATGGGGCGACCTTTCGGATGTGTGGTGCAGAATTTGAGGGTTGGACGAGAGCAGAGCATGCGGACATGACGCCCGATGCAAATCGGTTAGAGCAGGCCCATGCTGGTCAGGATCGTGTAGCCCATAAAGATGACAAACGCGATGAGGGCAAGGACAATGATGATTTTTTGAGCCGGCGCCATGCCAGGGATCTCGTTCTCGCCCGTAGGTTCCTTGGAGGTAACCATGCGCTGGGCAAAGGTCATCTCGTCACGGCTCGGCTTGGGCTCGACGGACTTAAGACGAGCGGCCTTTTTAGGCTGAGGTTTGGGCGCGGCAGGTGCAGGCTTCGCAGCGGCGGGCTTGAGTGCGGGCGCGGGCTTGCGCTCGGATGCGGCGTTCAAGGCGACCTCCTCGGCCTTCGCACGCTCGGCGCGCAGGGCAGCCAGCTCCTCACGCTCGCGACGGGCCTCTTCCCGAGCCTCGCGGCGGGCCTTCTCAGCGCGGAGCTCTTCCAACTCAGCGCGCTCCTCGTCGGACAATGGTTGGGACTCAAGCTCGGCCATGGTATAGCCCTTTCTTTTAAAAAAAGCCGCCGACACAATGTCAGCGGCTTATCAAATCCAAGGGTGGAGACGAAGGGAGTCGAACCCTCGGCCTCTGCCATGCGACGGCAGCGCTCTCCCAACTGAGCTACGTCCCCA
>WGSR01000272.1 GCA_014871545.1 Collinsella sp.
TTACGGCCGGCGTGCGTCCCGAGCAGATCCTGCTTGCCGACAAGGGCGAGGAGGGCGCGCTCCAGGGTACCGTCGAGGTGACCGAGCTCATGGGCTCGACCGAGCATGTCCACGTGACCGCTCCCGACGGCCAGTTTGTCCTGATTATCCCCGTCGTCGACCTCGAGGCCAAGGGCGCGCTCAAGGCTGGCGACACCATCTGGTTCAAGTTTGAGAAGAACGCGACCCACCTCTTCGATAAGGTCTCTGGCAAGAACCTTATCTAGGCCCGGTGCAACCAGGCCCTTCCTTTGGGCGACTGCGGTATTGCCATCCTTTTGCCGCGGTCACATATAAGGCTCCCCTCCCGTCCACTGGGCGAGAGGGGAGCCTTTCTTTGTGTTGGGATTGTCTGACCGGTCGTTTGTCTCGATCTGTAACGGGTAGGGCCGATTTCGGACGTTAGATGTTACAGATCGAGACGGTTCCGCCGAGCTAACCATTTCATCTAAATCTGTAACACCAAAGGTGAATTTCAGCTGCTAGATGTTACAGACTGAGATAAACCCAAGGGAAGGGGCCGGTATGTCTCAATCTGTAACAGCTGGGACCGTTTTTACCGAGTAGCTGTTACAGATCGAGATTGTTTGGCCGAGTCGGGCCACAGGGTAACGTGCGGGCACAAAAAACGGAGCCGTGTTGCCATGACTCCGTTTCTCAAAAGGATGGGTAAGGGAAGCGAAATTAGTTCAGGTGCCAGATCTCGTCGTTGTACTGGGAAATGGTGCGGTCGGACGAGAAGGTGCCGGCGTTGGCAATATTGATGAGCGTCTTGCGCATCCAGGTGTCCTGGTCCTCATAGTCGGCCAGCACGCGCTCCTTGGTCTGGATGTACTCCTCAATGTCGAGCAGGGCCATAAACCAGTCCTTGCCCTTAATGTCGTCGTGCAGGCGCTGCAGGCGCTCGGCGTTGCCGGTTGCCATAAAGGCCGGGTTGGTGATGAAGTCCACCAGCAGTTTAATGCCGGGCTTGCGGTAGAGCGCACCGGCGTTGTAGGTGCCGTCGGCGTAGAGCTGCTCGACCTGTTTGGACGAGGCACCAAAGGTATAGATGTTCTTGTCGCCCACGAGCTCGGCAATCTCCACGTTGGCACCGTCGAGCGTGCACAGGGTTAGGGCGCCGTTGAGCATGAACTTCATGTTGGAGGTGCCGCTCGCCTCCTTGGAGGCCAAGCTGATCTGCTCGGAGATGTCAGCGGCGGGGATCACGCGCTCGGCGGCGGTGACGTTGTAGTTCTCGATCATGACAACCTGCAGGTAGGGAGCCACGTCGGGGTCGTTTGCAATCCACTGCGACAGCGTCAGGATCAGATGGATGATGTCCTGCGCGATAGTGTAGGCAGGCGCCGCCTTGCCGCCAAAGATGATGGTGACGGGGTGCTTAGGCCTGTTGCCGTTCTTGATATCGATGTACTTCCAGATGATGTAGAGCGCGAGCATCTGCTGACGCTTGTACTCGTGGATGCGCTTGACCTGGACGTCGATGATGGCGTTGGAGGGAATGGTCACGCCCTGCTCGAGCGCCATGAACTGGCGCATGATGGCCTTAGCCTCGACCTTGGTGGCGGCCAGGCGCTCAAGAACGTCCTTGTCGTCGGCGAACTTGGCGAGTTTGCTCAGATCGCCGGTGCTGCGCCAGTCGGTGCCGATTACATCGTCGAGCAGGCTGGCGAGCGCGGGGTTGGCTCCATGGATCCAGCGGCGGAAGGTGATGCCGTTGGTCTTGTTGGAGAACTTCTCGGGGTAGATCTCGTAGAACGGATGAAGCTCGGTGTCCTCCAGGATCTTGGTGTGGAGGGCGGCTACGCCGTTGATGGAGAAGCCAAAGTGGATGTCCATGTGGGCCATGTGGACGGTGTCGTATTCGTCGATGATGGCGACGCGCGGGTCATCGTGCTCGGCCTTCGCGATCTCATCGAGCTTGACGATAATGTCGGCGATGGCAGGGGAGACCTTCTGCAGGCTGGCGAGCGGCCACTTCTCGAGCGCCTCGGCAAGAATCGTGTGGTTAGTGTAGGCGACCATGGAGCGTACGATGGTCACGGCCTCGTCAAACTCGATGCCATGCTCGGTGGTGAGCAAGCGAACGAGCTCGGGGATGACCATGGTGGGGTGCGTGTCGTTAATTTGGACCACGGCGTAGTCGGCCAGATCGTGCAGGTTGCTACCGCGCTCGATGGCCTCGTCGATCAGGAGCTGGGCGGCGTTGCTCACCATGAAGTATTCCTGGTAGATGCGAAGCAGGCGGCCCTGCTCGTCGGAATC
>WGSR01000273.1 GCA_014871545.1 Collinsella sp.
GCGGGCACTTGATCTCGTTCATAGCAGCTCCTCGATGGACGCAAATTTCAACCGCTTACACTCTACCGCGCCGCACGGACAAAAAGACGCCACCGCCATAATGGCAACAGCGCCAGAACCACCACAAAGGTACCTGTCCTTTGTGGTGGTTCGAGAACTACAGTCCAAAGAAGCCAAGGATTTGATCTCGGCTTACGGGCTTGTACTCGTTGGCGTCGAGGCCCACATCGTAGCGGTAAATGGGGCGCTCGCGATCGCGGTTGCGTGCGTTGGTGCGGTCTCCCCTGCTGTGGATATGCCCGTGCAGCATGATGGCACCACGCGCCTTGCCATTCCAGCTGAGCATGGGGTAATGGCTCATCACCAGGCGATGACCCTTAGCGTAACCGGGAGCAACCTCCAGATAGTCGCGCACCTCATCCCAAATGCGCGGCGCGTCCGGATCTTCCCAGTCACCGTCATGATTACCGCGGATGAGCGTCACATTCTTGCATTCGATACGCTCGCGCAGGCGCACAGCATCCGCCAAGGGCAAACGATAGGTAAAGTCACCCAGGATATAGAGACGGTCGTCCGCAGCCACGCACTCATTGACGGCATCGATGACCTTGCGGTTCATCTCCTCGACCGAATCAAACGGCCGGTCCATGTCGTGCAAGATATTCGTATCGCCCAGGTGCAGGTCGGCGGTAAACCACATCATCGTCTATGCCCTCATTTCGCAACGTGTTCAACTCGTGCTAAGTATACAGACGTAGCGATGCGGCGGTTATCCAAAGAGCCCGCCGAACAGACCTCGACGGCGTTTGTCTTGCTTTTTCGAAGCGTCACCCTGAGTTTTCTTGCCCTGCCGTTTCCTACGATCCTGCTCCAACTCATCGTCATCGAGTAGCAGATCCCACTCAAACGAATCGTCTGTCAGATTGAATAGGTCGTCGTCATCAAACATGGCCGCCTCCCTTGCCGACTAGCGAGCATCCACCACATAGAGGCCAACGCGCACCTGGTGCCACGGGCTGCGCTCGGGGGCAACCTGTTGCACACGGGCCTCAAATACGTCCTCGTGGCCGTAATACATCATCAAGGACAGCGGACCAACCTCGTTTCCCGGAACATAGCCAAGCTTGGTGTTGCCGTAATAGATCGCAACCGCCTCGGGGTCATGGGGATTATCGCGCTCGGCGCACAGCGTCAGTTTATCGCCCGCTTTAAGATCGCCCAGGACCAAGGCGCCATCAGCATACTGAAATCCTGCAATGTGAAATGACAGAAGAACACGTGAAGGCTCGTACATGGCAACTCCTCTAACGGCCGGATAAACCAGCGTTTGACCTTATCGAGAAGTCTACGGGCCCGTGCGGACATAAATTCATCCTTATCTGATTCTAATGCACAAACATGCGCACGAACTTGTGCTTCCAGCTTGCGTAAGGAGCATAGCGGAATGGCACGTCCAGCCACGTTGCCTTGTTCACGATGCTCTTCTTGTGGCTAAACGTATCGAAGCTCTCGCGTCCATGGTACTGCCCCATACCGCTCGCACCCATGCCACCAAAGCCCATATGGCTCGTAGCCAAGTGCATAATCGTGTCGTTGACGCAGCCGCCGCCAAAGGGCACGTAACGCACAAAGCGCTGCTGAACTGCGCGATCCTGGCTAAAGATATACAGAGCCAGCGGCGTCGGACGATCCGTAATAAACGTCTCGGCCTCGTCTAGGCTCTCAAACGTCAGCACCGGCAAGATGGGGCCGAAAATCTCCTCCTGCATCACGGCGTCATCGGGGGTCACGCCGTCCAAAATCGTCGGCTCAATCTTGAGCGATGACTCGCGCGCCGTGCCTCCAAGCACAACCTTATCGGGATCGATCAGCCCACGCACGCGCGCAAAATGCTTGGCGTTGACGATATGCCCATAATCCTCGTTATCGAGCGGATGCTCGCCAAACATACGGCGGGCCTCTTCCCTGATGAGGTCCAGCAGCTCGTCGTGCACGCGCGCATCGACCAGCAGGTAGTCGGGCGCCACGCAGGTCTGCCCCACGTTGAGCCATTTACCAAAGGCGATACGCCGCGCCGCAACCTTCAAGTTTGCCGTCGCATCCACGATGCAGGGGCTCTTTCCGCCCAGCTCAAGCGTCACGGGCGTAAGGTTTTTACTTGCGCGCTCCATGACGAGTTTGCCGACCGGAACGCTACCGGTAAAGAAGATCTTGTCCCAGCACTCATCGAGCAGCGCTTCGTTTTCGGCGCGCCCGCCCTCGACAACCGTCACCAGGCACGGATCAAATGCCTCTTCAC
>WGSR01000274.1 GCA_014871545.1 Collinsella sp.
GCAGCCGTCGTCTTGCCCTTGCCGTCGCCCGTATAGATTTGAACCTTGCCGACTTCCAGTGATGCCATCTCTGTCCTTTCGTGCCCGGCGTCGGTTTATCGCCGTCCGGGTTGGGTATTCTAGAAAACATTATCAACCCCAGTAGATGGAGTTCAAGCAGATGGAGATGGATGACAACAAACGTAGACGGAATATGATCCTCTACGTGCTCATCGCCTTCGTCGTCTACCTCGTGCTCTCGACCGTTCTGTTCCCCAACATCGGTCACACGCAGCAGATTACGAAGACCGATTACTCGACGTTTGTCAAAGCGCTCGATAAGAAGAGTGTCGACAAGGTCGAGTACAACACGGACGATTACACGATTTATTACACCAAGAAGGGCGAGGACGAGAACATCGCCTACAAGACGACCGGTGTGCCGAATGACGCGGGCTTTACCGATCGCGTGCTTGAATCTGGCGCCTCGCTTGAGTCGGTCGTTCCCGATAAGAACTCGGGCCTGATGACCTACTACCTGCTCACCCTCATTCTTCCCATAGCCATCTTCTTCCTCATCGGTTGGTGGCTCAACCGCCGCATGAAGAAGGCTATGGGCGATGACGGTCCGTCGATGAACTTTGGCGGCGGTGGCTTTGGCGGCGGTGGACTGGGTAAGTCCGGCGCGCGCGTGATCGCCTCCAAGGACGTGGGCGTGACCTTTAAGGATGTCGCCGGTCAGGAAGAGGCCAAGGAATCCCTCAAGGAGGTCGTCGACTTTCTGGAGAAGCCGCAGCGCTACGAGGAGATCGGCGCCAAGCTGCCGCGCGGTGCTCTCCTTGTTGGCCCTCCGGGCACCGGTAAGACCCTGCTCGCCAAGGCCGTTGCCGGCGAGGCGGGCGTTCCGTTCTTTAGCATTTCGGGTTCTGAGTTCGTCGAGATGTTTGTCGGCCGCGGCGCCGCCAAGGTGCGCGACCTGTTTAAGCAGGCCAAGGAAAAGGCCCCGTGCATCGTCTTTATCGATGAGATTGATACCATCGGCAAGAAGCGCGATGGCGGCGGCTTTAGTGGCAACGACGAGCGCGAGCAGACGCTCAACCAGCTGTTGACCGAGATGGACGGCTTCGATAACCACAAGGGTATTGTCGTTCTCGCTGCTACCAACCGTCCCGACAGCCTTGATCCGGCCCTGTTGCGCCCCGGTCGTTTTGACCGCCGTATCCCCGTTGAGCTGCCCGACCTGACCGGCCGTAAGAACATTCTTGAGTTGCATGCTAAGAGCGTGAAGACGCAGCCGCCGATTGACCTGACCGCGATTGCCCGCGCCACGCCCGGTGCCTCGGGTGCGGACCTGGCCAACATCATCAACGAGGGCGCCCTGCGTGCCGTCCGCGAGGGTCGCAAGCGTGCCACCCAGGATGATTTTGAGGATTCGGTGGAGGTCGTCATCGCCGGTCAGCAGCGCAAGTCCACGGTGCTGTCCGACCACGAGAAGCAGGTCGTTTCTTATCACGAGATCGGCCATGCCATCGTTGCCGCTCGCCAGAAGGGCTCTGCGCCGGTCACCAAGATCACCATCGTGCCGCGCACGAGCGGTGCTCTGGGCTACACCATGCAGGTCGAGGAGGATGAGCGCTTCCTGACCACGCGCCAGGAGGTCCTGGATAAGCTCGCCGTCTATTGCGGTGGCCGCGCAGCCGAGGAGCTTATCTTTGGCGAGATGACGACCGGTGCCGCCAACGATATCGAGCAGGCCACCAAGCTCGCCCGTAACATGGTGACGCGCTTTGGTATGTCCGACGAGTTTGGCATGATGGCGCTCGGTACCGTTCAGAATGCGTACCTCAACCAGGACACGTCGCTCACCTGCGCCCCCGGTACGGCCGAGCGCGTGGACGCGATTGTCGCCAAGCTGATCGAGGATGCGCACGACCGCGCCCTGCAGATCCTGAAGGAGAACAAGTTTAAGCTCCACGAGCTGGCTCGTTATCTGTACAAGAAGGAGACGATCACGGGCGAGGAGTTCATGAATCTCCTCACGCGCGAGAATCCGCTGATGCCGAAGCAGCAGTAATACTAGTTGCGCAGTGTCAATCGCCCCATTTGAGTTTCTATCTCAAATGGGGCGTTTTGTTTGGGAGGGATATGTATGAAGATCGTGGTGAGTGCCTGCTTGATGGGCGAGAGCTGCAAGTATAACGGGCTCGACAACTATCATCGGGAGCTGGTCGAGGCTTGCGAGCGCACGGGGACCGAGGTCCTCTTGGTGTGCCCTGAGGTCTTTGGCGGCCTGCCCACGCCGCGCAAGCCGTCCGAGAT
>WGSR01000275.1 GCA_014871545.1 Collinsella sp.
GCGCTGGAGCTGGGCATCGACCCCGAGTTCACGGTGCTCACCGATACCGACGAGCTCATGGATCAGGCTGTTGAGCATGTGCTGGGTCGCGCGACGGCACCCGATGCCGCCCCCGAGCTCGCGGCATCGCTCAAGGCCCTCTATGCCTGGTATCCCATGGCGGGCGAGGGCGGTTCCTTTGGCGGCGGTACGACCATCAAGGGTCTGGTGCGCGACCTGCTGGAGCTGTCGAGCCAGTTGCCGGGCGGTATGGACGACGTGCGCGTGGCGCGCGGCCAGGCCGATACCTCGGCACTCGCCGATGCCTATCGCGCGGCGCTGGGCGCAAGCAAGGCTGCGACCGAGAAGGCGCAGGCGGCGCTCGATGCCATCGACGCGTTCGAGGCGAGCGGCAAGACCATGGTCGATGCGGCGCGACTCATGATGTCGTGCACCATGCCGCGCGCGAGCAAGGCATTCCCCAAGGAGCAGGTCGAGCTGCTCAAGGCCGAGGCCGCCGATGCGTTTATCAATATCGTGCTTGCCTGCGGTGGCCCGGCGCTCGATGCGCTGGTGGGGCTGGCCCGTTCCGTCGAGGCCGAGTATCGCGCATTGAAGGCTGCCCAGTCCGCCCTCGATAATAACGACCTGCTGCGTATGGCCTACGAGGCCCTGCGCGATTACCCTACCATCCGTGCTGCGTACGAGGGCCGCTTTAAGATGGTCATGATCGACGAGTTCCAGGACACCGACCAGATGCAGGTCGATTTGATTCGCTATCTGACGGGCGCGGGGGAGCGCGCGTTGTGCACCGTGGGCGATGCGCAGCAGTCGATCTACCGCTTCCGTGGCGCCGAGGTCGAGGTGTTCCGTCGTCAGGAGCGCAAGGTGGGCTCGTCTGCCGCGCCCGAGGCGACTGCCGTGGCCGATGCCCCTGCCGGCGAGCTCGTCAAACTCGTGCGCAACTTCCGCAGCCATGACGAGGTGCTGCGTTACGTGGCACGCGTCTTCGACGGCGATGACGGCGGCCTGATGCAGGGCTTTTTGGATCTTGAGGCGAGCGACGGCCGCAAGGACACGCTGGTGGCAGACGCTTCGCGTCGCCAGGCCCTCTTTGTTGCCGGCGGCAGCACGCAGGAGCGCACGCAGGCCGAGGCCCGCGCGATCGCCGAGCGATTCCGCGCGCTTGCCGATGCCGGCCAGCCCCAGGGCGGCATGGTACTGCTACTGGGCCGCATGACCAACGCCGACGTCTACGCCCAGGCCTTCCGCGATCAGGGGCTCGACTGCGTGATCGCAGGCGGCTCGGTCTTTGCCCAGGCAGCCGAGGTGCAGACGGTGCGTGCCCTGGTCTGCGCGCTCGCCAATCCGGCCGATACGGCGCAGGGCCTTATGCCACTGCTCGCCTCGCCGATGTTTGCGCTCGGTGCCCAGGAGTTCCTGGCGCTGGCGACCAAGCTCGATAGCGAGACAGGGGAGACCTCGCGCCGGAATATCGACATGGGCATCATGAGCGATTTCGACGTGCCGGGTTTGCAAGACTTGCCGCTTGTGACGCGCGCCCGCGAGGTGCTGCGGTATGCGCTTCGTCGCGTGGGCCGCGATTCGTTCGCCGCCATCGCGCGCGACGTGGTCAACGCCTCCGGCTGGTTTGTGCGTCTGGGACAGCGTGGTCCCGAGGGCAAGGCCATTGCCGCCAACGTGCTCAAGGCGCTCGACGCCGTGGCTGAGGCTGAGGCCGAGTTCGGCAACTCGCCGCGTTCCATCGCGCTTGCCTTCGACCGCTTCTTGGCGGGCAAGGAAGCCCCGGGTGCCCTCAACGAGGAAGGCGACGGCGCGGTGCGCATCATGACGGTGCATGCCTCCAAGGGTCTGGAATATCC
Organism: Collinsella sp.; assembly: GCA_014871545.1. Taxonomy (GTDB): domain Bacteria; phylum Actinomycetota; class Coriobacteriia; order Coriobacteriales; family Coriobacteriaceae; genus Collinsella. The sequence continues at coordinate 1,863 of WGSR01000275.1, forward strand.
GGTCGTGGCGGTCGCCGAGTGCTTTGGCGTGCGTAAGTCCTCGGGTGCGGCACAGATGGGTCGCGTCGAGGGCGGAGCGCAGGTCGTGGCACTGCCGGCACGCTTCGACGGCGTTAAGCTTGCCGACGGTACCTTTGTGAAGGGCGACGACGTCAAAAAGCAGTTTGAGCACGCGTTTAAGGGCAAGGGCACGTCGCTGTGGCTGCCGCCGGAGCTCATGGAGGACGTCTGTGCGACGGGTTCTCCCGCCGAGGCATTTGCTCGCCTGCGCAACGCCGACCTGCAGCTTTCGCTCGAGGAACGGGCCCGCTTGCTCTATGTTGCCATGACGCGTGCGCGCGAGCTGGTGATCTTGGCGATGGTTGCCGGCGTGAGCCGTGGCAAG
>WGSR01000276.1 GCA_014871545.1 Collinsella sp.
AGCGGAAGAACCGCGCCGGGTCGTGCATCAAGTCCTCGAGCGGCACCAGCACAAAGTCTCGCTCGCCGATCAGCGGATGCGGCAGGCGCAGCTTCTTGCCGCCGTGGATCTCGCCGTCCATCCACAGCAGGTCCAAGTCGATGGTGCGCGGGCCGTTTGCCTTGGCCTTTTTGGAGCGGTCGCGGCCCAGCTCGGCCTCGATCTTCATAAGCTCGTCGAGCAGCACCAGCGGCGCCAGCTCGGTCTTAATCTCGATGACGGCGTTGGCGAACGCGTCCTGGCGCGTCTCGTAGGCCGGCTCGCTCTCGTAGATGCGCGAGCAATTGGACACGCAGGTGAGCGGGATCTCGGCAATCATGTCGCGCGCAGCGCGGATGTTGTCGCAGCGATGCCCCAGGTTGGAACCCACGGCCACAAACGCGCGGCGCGGTTGCGGTTTGGCAACGGCCCAGTAACCGTTCAGGAACTGCGCAAAGCCTGCAACGTCGTGCACGCGCACAATGTTGGCGCCGGCCTGGATGGCGCCCAGGCACACACCAAACGTGGCGGCATCGCGCGCGGCGGCCTCGGTCACGCCCGAGACGGCGCCCACAAAGCGCTTACGCGACACGGCGCACATGAGCGGATAGCCCAGCGATGCCATCTTGGCGGTCTCGCGCTGGATGACGATATCTTCGTTGGCCGTCTTGCCAAAGCCCGGGCCGGGATCGATGCAGATGCGGTCGCGCGACACGCCGGCATGGATGAGCGTGCGGGCCTGGTCGGACAGAAAGCCCATGACACGGCGCATGATGGGCGCCGAATCGGGCAGGGTAAAGCGGCGGAGCTGAGAGGTGGGCACGTAGGCCTCCTCGCGGCGGGCGCTGCGGCGCATCATGGCGGCCAGGCGGTCATTGGACTCCGATGCGGCCTCGGTGGCCTCGGGCGCGGGCGCGACGGTCTCGGCGGCGGCAGCCTGCTCGGCGGCCGGCGTCTCCTGCTCGCTTGCAGGCTCGGTCGCGGGCTCCGGATCGCCAAACGGCAACGAGGGCTGCACCACGCCGCCCGGAAGCTTGGCCTCCGGCTTAGGCTCGCCCAGTAACTTGCCGCGACGGCGGCGAGCCGGCTTCTCAGCCTCACGCGCGGCCTCGGCAGCCGCCTCGCGCGCCTTCTCGGCAACAAACGCCGCCGCCGAGGTATCGAGCTGTACCGTTGCGTGCGTGCGGGTAGGCGCGGCGACCTCGCCGGCATGCATCACGATGACGCCGCAGGTGCTCGTCTTAACAAACTCGACCATCTTGGGGTCGGTGAAGCCGGTCACGTCGTTGACGATCGAGGCGCCGCAGCGCACGGCCGCCTTGGCAACCGCCACATGACGCGTGTCAATCGAGACGATGGCGCCCTCTTTGGCCAGCGCGCGCACCACGGGCAGCACGCGGCGCGCTTCCTCATCGGGATTGACCGGGGTAAAGCCGGGGCGCGTGGACTCACCGCCCACGTCGATGATGTCGGCGCCGGCGTCGAGCATCGCCAGGCCATACTCGATCGCGGCATCCGGGTCGAAGTGCTCCCCGCCATCGCTAAACGAATCGGGCGTCACGTTGAGGACGCCCATGATGCGCGGACGGTCAAAGCTGAGCTCGTACTTTCCGCACCGCCATGTCTTGCTGTCGTTCGCCATGAACATCCTCCTAAAATGCCCACGCCGCCGAGCTTGGGGAGCTGGCGGCGGGGTCGCTTTGCACTCAGTCTTTCTATTGTATCCGCGCGCGCGGGCTAGAACGCAAACGCGGCCGCGATGTCGCAAGAAATCAGCAGGTCGGCATTTGCATCCTGATCGGTGGGAGCAAGATTGCAAATGGCCAGCGTATCGCCGGTAAAGTAACGCGTAAGGCCCGCCGCCGGATACACCACGAGCGAGGTCCCGCCCACGATGAGGGCGTCGGCTGCGGCGATGGCAGCAACGGCGCCGGTCAGTACGTGCTCGTCGAGCGGCTCCTCGTAGAGCACCACATCGGGCTTGATGCGACCGCCGCACGCGGGACACACGGGCACGCCCGCGGCGTCCTCGTGCTCGCGCGCGCAAATCCATTCGGCGCCGTAGACCGCGCCGCACGTCTGGCAGATATTGCGGTGGACCGAGCCATGCAGCTCAAACACGCGCCTCGAACCAGCCGCCTGATGCAGGCCGTCGATATTTTGCGTCACCACGGCGGCGAGCTTGCCGGCGCGCTCCAGCTCGGCCAGCTTAGCG
>WGSR01000277.1 GCA_014871545.1 Collinsella sp.
GCGAACGCAAAATCGGAAAAGTGAGGCCCAGATGGTCGATCAGGAAAAAGTCGAGGCCGCCATTAAGCTGTTGCTTGAGGGCATAGGCGAGGACCCAACTCGTGAGGGCCTGCTGGAGACCCCGGCGCGCGTCGCTCGTATGTATGGTGAGATCGCCGGCGGTCTGGACCAGAGTGCCGAGGAGCACCTGTCCAAAACCTTTGCCGTCGCTTCGAACGATTTGGTTATCGAGCGCGACATCACGTTCTACTCGCTGTGCGAACATCATTTGCTGCCGTTTTACGGCAAGGCTGCCATTGGCTATATCCCCAACGGCCGTGTCGCAGGGCTTTCTAAGCTTGCCCGCACGGTTGAGGTCTACGCCCGTCGTCTGCAGCTGCAGGAGCAGCTGTGCGCACAAGTTGCCGATGCTCTCATGGATTATCTCGCTCCCCAGGGAGCGATTGTGCTCATGGAAGCCGAGCATATGTGCATGACCATGCGCGGCGTGCAAAAGCCTGGCACCAAGACCGTGACGCTCGCTCGCCGCGGCGTCTTTGAGACCGATCCCGCGCTCGAGGAGCGTTTCTTTAGGATGCTGGGCCGCTAACCATGAGAGTCGTCAACGACTTTACATCGAAGACAGATGAGGGGACGTCGCGTCGCGGCTTTATGGCTTCGGGCCTGACTCCCTTTGGTGCCATGCCTCGCATTGATTACATTTGTGCCAACGGGCTGTTCCGGCGGCACCTGGGCAACATTGCACAGTTGGAATCGGGGCGCATCTTCTGCCGCCACGGTATTGACCATCTGCTCGATGTCGCTCGCATTATGTGGATCAAGAATCTCGAGGAACAGCTCGAATTTGACCGCGAGGTCGTCTACGCCACGGCACTTCTTCACGATATCGGCAAAGATGAACAGTATGAATCGGGTATATCCCATGATGTTGCGAGCGAACGCGTCGCTGATGCGATTCTCGGCGGTATGCCCGATGACGTGGCGTTTGAGCCGGCCGATGCCGCAGCCATTAAGACGGCCATTTTGGGCCATCGAAAGCTGCGCGTGAACAGCCAACCGCTTGAGCGTCTGCTCTATGCGGCCGACAAAGCGTCGCGCGCCTGCTTTGCATGCCCCGCGCGCAATGCTTGCAACTGGAGCGATGATAAAAAGAACCTGTCGATTCGCGTGTAGTTAGTTTGCGCGGTCGGGGTTCTAAACGAAGGAGACGATCGCGATGAGCAACAAGAAGCTGCCCGAGAATGCAACCAAGACTGAAGGCGCCGAGCTCGCCCGCCGTGGAAGGGGCGAAATATCCACCGCAACGGCGGTACCCCACGTGAGCTATGACGATCTGCGTCATGCCGACCGCATCACCGTTGAAGGTCTTGAGGTTTTTGCTAACCACGGTGTGTATCCCGAAGAGAACGCGCTGGGCCAGAAGTTCATCGTGTCCTTGGTGCTCTATGCCGACCTGCGTGCAGCGGGGGAGCACGATAACCTGGACGCCTCGATTGACTACGGCTCGGTGTGCCACGATGTCGATGGCTATCTGCGCGAGCATACGTTTAAGCTCATCGAGGCTGCAGCCGAGGGTGTGGCCCAGATGCTGCTGCGTCGTTACCCCTTGCTGCTTGGCGTGCGTGTTAAGCTCGATAAGCCTTGGGCGCCCGTCGGTCTTCCCCTGGCAAGCTGCGGTGTCGAGATCGAGCGCGTGCGCTAACCGGTTCTAATACGTCTCTATGGGTGGCTGCTTGAGCCGCTGGGACAGTGCTCTATTGTTGGGGCAGTACGTGTCGAGCAGGGCGTGAAACCGCCGATTGTGGCTTGGCTCGAGCAAGTGGACGAGCTCGTGGGCGACAACCATGTCGAGGCATTCGACAGGGTAGGCGGCAAGTTCTCGTGCGATGCGAACGGTGCCGGATTTGGGCGTGCAGGAGCCCCAACGCGTTTTCATGCTGCGTACGGAAACGCGGGTAACGGCGACACCCATTGAGGTTTCGTATACGTGCACCATATCACGCAGCGCCGATGTGACTTCGGACGTATAGAGCTGGTCGATGTGGGTCTGGAGCTCTTTGGGCGTTAGGCCGTCGAGGGTTGTGTGCTGTTTTGTCTGCGTGCACCCACTTGGCTCCTCGGTACCCATAAAACTTGCGAAGGTGGCCTGTTTGGGTCGCAGTGCGGGTGATGCAAAGTTGTGATCGAGCGCATCCTGTACCGTGATGGGCTTGCCCCAAAG
>WGSR01000278.1 GCA_014871545.1 Collinsella sp.
GGCACCAAGCGCACGCTGCGCACCTATGCGCACCGCAGCAAGGTCGATATCGCGTCCTACTGTGAGGGCAAGGAACCCAAGGCGGATGACGAGGTGGCCATCGACCGTGTCTTTGCCACCAATAACGACCTCGCCGTGGGCGATAAGGTCGAGCTTGAGGGCCGCACCTACACCATCTGCGGCATCATGACCCAGCCCGATAGCCAGGCGCTGTTCCTCAACAATTCGGACTTTACGGTGAACACCATCACCTATGGCGTGGCCGAGGTCACCGACGCCGGCTTTTCCGCGCTCGAGGATGCCGGCGGCGCGCCTGCCTACACCTACTCCTTCACCTTTACCGATCGCGATCTCTCCACCGCAGACCGCATCGACGCCGAGCAAGATATGGTCGAGGCGCTGACCGATGCCGATGCGCGCGTGGACGATCTGATCGATGCCGATTCCAATCAGGGCATTGGCTATGCGCGCGACGACGTGGACGGCGACTCCATGATGTGGATGACGCTGCTCGACATCATCATCGTGATCATGGCGTTCGTCTTTGTGGTCCTTACCGACGCCACCATCGAGGAGGAGAGCGCCATCATCGGCACGCTGCTCGCCAGCGGCTATCGTCGACGCGAGATCGTGCTGCACTACCTTGCGCTTCCCGCTATTGTGGGCGTGGTCGCGGCGCTTTTGGGCACTGCGCTCGGCGTTGTGTTCTTTACCGAGCCCATGCGCAGCCTCTATTACGGTTCGTACAGCCTGCCGCCCTTCCAGGTGTACTGGAGCTGGGAGATCTTTGTGAAGTGCGCCGTGGTTCCCGCCGTCGCGCTCATCCTCATCACGCTGGTGGGTCTGTTTCGCAAAATGGGCAAGACGCCGTTGCAGTTCCTTCGTCACGAGACGAGTGGCAAATCGGGCACCAAGCGCGGCCTGCAGCTGCCGGAGCGCATGGGTTTTGTTTCCCGCTTCCGCCTGCGTATCTTCCTGCGCAATCTGGGCAACTTCGCCACGCTCTTCGTGGGCATCGCGTTTGCCTCGCTGCTGCTGCGCTTTGGCCTGGCGATTCTGCCCACGATGACGCACTATGCGGACAACCTCGAGACAGGCCTGGTCGCCGAGCACCAGTACACGCTCAAGGCGCCGCTGGAGCTCGAGGGTACTGCCGAGGAGCGCGAGCAGTGGTCGGCACTCGAGCGCTTGCAGTCGGTTGACGGCGCGCTGCTTTCTGCCGCCCGGGATGCCGATGACGAGCTTGACGACGCGGCCGATGCGGCGCAGGCGGCAGCCGATGCCGCGACCGCATCTCCGTCTGCCGAGAGCCTGGCCGCGGCGCAGGACGCGCTTGCCAAGGTCCAGGATAAGAAGGATGCGCTCTACGCGTGCCTTGACGATCTTGCCGATGCCCTCGGCTGCGACCGCGACGAGGCTATCGACCTGATCGACAAGGCCTCTAAGATCGACACCGACAACGATGACATTCACCCGGTTAACACGATCGACAACGGCGCGGGCGCAATCGCACAGGCCGAGAAATACGCTGTTTACCAGCTGCAATACGATCGCGGCGACGGAAATGGCGAGGAGACGATTTCTGTTTACGGCATTTCATCCGATTCGCGCTATTGGAAAGACCTCAACGTCGGCGACGGCCGTGTCGTCTTTGGCGGCGGTCTGCTCGATAAGTTTGGCTGGAGCGAGGGTCAGAAGGTCACGCTTCGCGACAAGTACGAGGGGGAGCATTATTCCTTTGAGTACGCGGGCAAGGACTGTGCCTGGGGCTCAAAGTCGGACATGAATATCTATATGAGTATCGACGACTTTAACGAGCTGTTCGACAACGACGCCGCCTACTTTAACGGCTATGTGAGCGACGAGAAGCTCGACCTCGATGCTCGTTACTTTGCCGGCGACACCACGCCCGACGACATGCGCGCCGTGGGTGACCAGTTCATCGGCATGATGAGTAAAATGATCGGAATGATGATCGGGCTCGCGGTGTTCATCTTCCTGCTGTTTATGTACCTGCTGACCAAGGCGGTGATCGACCACAGCGCCCGTTCGATCAGCTACATGAAAGTCTTTGGCTATCGCGATAGCGAGATCTCGCATCTGTACATCCGCTCGATTACGCTGTGCGTGGTGGCGTCGCTCGTGCTGAGCCTGCCGGTCATTATTGGCTCGCTCACGGCCATCTTCCGCTCGATGCT
>WGSR01000279.1 GCA_014871545.1 Collinsella sp.
TGACGACTTCTTATAAAACGATGGTGGTAAAGATCGGTTCGTCCACGGTGGTGGGTGCCGATGGCAAGGTCAACCGCGCCTTTATCGGCGGACTTGCCGATCAGGCCGCAGCGCTGCGCAAGCTCGGCTGGCGTCTGGTCGTGGTGAGCTCGGGCGCTATCGCCTGTGGCTATCCCGTGTTGGGCTTCGACCGCAAGCCGGTCGGCGACCTTCCGAGCTTACAGGCCTGCGCCTCGGCCGGTCAGTGCATCATCTCGTCGGCCTACGACGAGGAGTTCCATGCGCGCGACCTGCTCACCTCGCTCGTGCTGCTCACGCGCCACGATACGGCCCGCCGCACGTCCTACCTGCACGCGCGCGACGCCCTGCTGCGCCTGGTTGAGCTGGGCGTGGTGCCGGTCGTCAACGAGAACGATACCGTTACCGTCGATGAGATTAAGTTTGGCGACAACGACACACTGGCGGCGCTCGTGAGCTGCCTGGTTTCTGCCGATCTGTGCGTGACGCTCTCGGACATCGATGGTCTCTATACTGCCAATCCGCATGAGGACCCCACGGCCGAGTTTGTTCCTGTCGTGCATAAGATCGATGCCAAGATTATTGCCTCGGCGGGCGATTCTTCCACATCGGTGGGAACGGGCGGCATGATTACCAAGATTCGCGCGAGCCGCATCCTGATGACGGCGGGCATTCAGAGCGTGATTTGCTCGGGCGAGGAGCCCGATGCGCTCGTGCGCCTCGCCCGCGGGGAGAGCGTGGGAACCCTGTTCGATCCGCCGGCGGAGCGTCTGGACATCGCACCCCGCAAGCTGTGGATCGCGCTGGGCGATAAGGCGCATGGTTCGGTGACGGTCGATGATGGCGCCGCAAAGGCGCTGGTCAGCCGTGGCTCTTCCCTGCTTGCGGTGGGTATTCGCGAGGTCGATGGCCAGTTTGCCGAGGGCGATGTGCTCGATGTGTGCGATCCGAGCGGTATGGTCGTCGCCCGCGGTATCGCCGAGGCCGATTCGGACGTGCTGGAGCTTGCAGCCGGCCGCCGCCAGGACCAGATCGCCAGCAACCGCCTGCTCGCTAACCTGGCCGAGAAGCCGGCGATACACAGGGATAACTTGATCGTATTTGCATAAAGAAAGACAGCGCTGCGGATCGTTTCCTGCAGCGCTGTCTTTCTCGTGCCGGCACTTGGGGACGTTCCTTATGTGCCGGCACTTTGGGACACTCCTTAGCTAGAAGATCCGGCGCAGGTCTCCGCGGTTGAGCGCTTCGTCGAAGAGGTGCTTGAACACCGCGCTGCCGTGCAGGCCGTCGTGCTCGAACTCGTTGGTCACCCAGGCATGCGAGTTGCCCACGCGGCTGAGCGTATCGAGTTGCATGCCCGAATCGACGTACATATCGTCGAAATACACCGCGGCCTGGAGTGGCACCTCGTTGCAGGCTAGGCGCTGCGGGTCGTAGATCTTGTCCCAGCTGGTGTCTTCCATCAGCAGGTCCATGGCGGGCTTAAACGGCATAAGCTCGGGCATCTGCTCAAACATCCACGGGAACATGGCCTCGCCGGTAAACATGAGCGGGCGCGCGAGTGTGTCGAACTCGGCACGATGGGCCTTCTCCTCTGCTGCGGCCCAGCGAATGGGCATGGTGTCGCCGTCGGCGTAGATAAACTCCTGCAGCGTCCAGTACAGCGGGTTTGTACGCGTGTTGGTGCGCTCGAAGGCGCGCATCAAAAAGCTGTCGGATACCGAGGAGCCGCAGCTAAGCGTACCGTCGCCAGTAACAAACGCGTGATCGATAATCCAATGCATGCGCTCAAAGCTCGGCTTCATGCCAAAGTCGCTGCCCATGAGCTGTAGGCGCTCGACCGTCATCGGCGAGCCGTCGGGCAGCACGGGCTTCTGGGCCTCGAGCGCATCGGCCAGGGCTGCCACGCGGTCGACGTCAGCGGGGTAGCGGTCGTAATACTGCTGCGTCTTGGCGGCCATGCGCGGGAAGGTGTGCGCGTAGACCTCGCTTGCGCTCGCCGGCACGTGGGGGATGCCGCCGCAGGTAAAGCTTGCCGCTATGCCCTCGGGGAAGAGCGACAGATAGCTCAACGTCAAAAAGCCGCCGTAGCTCTGCCCGAGTGTGACCCAGGGCTTGCCGCCAAAGCCCACCAGGCGCAGGTACTCAAAATCGCGCACGATGGAGC
>WGSR01000028.1 GCA_014871545.1 Collinsella sp.
TGCACCAGCTTGAGCGCCACACCAGCACCGGCAAGCTCGCGCGAGGGGCCCTCGTCCTCGAGCTTGGGGTCGGTCAGGGGCACACCCTGCGGCACCTGGTCGGAGGGCTCGTGATGGTCCGTGACCACCAAATCGATCCCCAGGCTCTCCAGATAGGAAACCTCTTCCTTGGCGGCAATGCCGTTATCGACGGTCACGATCAGCTGGGGGCGAGCGAGCTCGTTAACGCGGTCGAGTGCCGCGCGCGAAAGACCGTAGCCCTCGTCAAAGCGATGCGGAATAAACGGCGTGACATCGGCGCCAAACGTGCGCAGCGCCTCGGTCAACAGGCAGGTCGACGTAATACCGTCAACGTCAAAATCGCCAAAGACTGCAATGTGCTCGTGGTTGCGAATAGCACGCTCGACGCGGTCGGCAACGACCGACATGCCCGGGATAATGAGTGGGTCGGCCCAGTCGCGATCGAGCGAAGGCGTCAAAAACAATTGGCCCTCTTTGATGGAGCCAATGCCGTGCGCGACCATAATGCGCGCCACCAGCCCGGGAATGCCCAGACCAGCCGAAAGCTCCTTTTCGAGCTCGGGGTTTTGCTGAGCGACCGCCCAGCGATGCGTCGTCTTAAGCGATGACATAGGCACCCACCCCTGATAGGGGCAGGTCGCCGCGATACCTCTCACGGTTCATAGCGATGAGTCCTCTGTGTATGCCCGCTTCGGCAGGCAGATCTGTTGAACGGATTTATTATACCGTGCAGCGCGGACGCAAAACGCCGCGGTGCGCCGCGGTTTCGGCAAACGATGGCGGTAATGGCCTCGAAATAATCGAGCGTTTCAGCCGCACGGACGCATACGAGCGTCTAGCATATCCATACAAACGAGTTCGCGGATAAAGGGAGTCACGGGATATATGAAGCAATGGGCTGGACTGGGAAAGTTCCTCGCGGGGCATATGCAGATCATCGTTCCGATTTGCGTGGCGCTCGGCGTGCTCTTTCCCCAGCAGATCGGCGTGCTCAAGCCCATTGTTCCCGCCCTCTTCGCCTTTATGACGTTTCAGGGCGCGCTCAGCAACACCTTTCACCAGGTAGCCGAGGTGTTCCACCGTCCGCTGCACCTGATTCTGGCGCTGCTGGTCTCGGCAGTGCTTATTCCCATCGCGGCGTATGCCATAGGGTCACTCTTCTTTGGCTCCAACCCCAACCTTGTCTGCGGCATCGTGCTCGAGTACAGCGTGCCCGTGGCCGTCACCGCTTTTATGTGGATCAGCATGTTCGGCGGCAACGGCCCGCTCGCGCTCACCATCATCCTGACGTCCTCGGTTATCTCCCCTGTGACGATTCCGCTCACGCTTAAGCTCTTGTTGGGTGCCACCGTCTCGATCGATGTGCCGAGCATGATGCAGGACATGGCCTTTATGATCGCCATCCCCGCCGTGCTCGGCATCGTGATCAACGAGCTCACGCGTGGATGGGGACACGAGAAGCTCTCCCCCGCGCTCTCGCCCGCCTGCAAATTCATGATGATGGGCGTTATCGCCTCCAACTCCACCGCCATGAGCGAGTACGTGCTGCACATGAACGCGGTGCGCCTGGAAGTCGCCCTCTTTATTTTGGCCTTCGCCATCAGCGGCTTTGTCGTCGGTTTTCTGGTCGCCCGTGCGCTGCATCTGCCATATAGCGAGACGACTACCATGTGCTTTACCTGCGGCATGCGTAACATCTCTTCGGGCGCCGTCATCGCCACGCAATACTTTCCGGGCGAAGTCGTGTTTCCCGTCATGTGTGGAACGTTGTTTCAGCAGGTGCTCGCCTCGCTTATCGGGCATCTCTTTGAGCGTCTGACCGGCGAGGAGCGCGCCGCCCAGCGCAAGCGGGTCGAGGCCGGCCGCGATGCAATGGCGCGCTAAACCGTCCGCAGTGTGCGGGCGCTCACTTTACGATGCGAGCGCCTCCAGATGTGCGCGGAGTCGCTCCGCATCGACATCGAGCGTGGTCTCAGCATTGACCTGGGCCAAACGATAGCCGACAAAGTAGGGCGAAACCACCCAACGCGGCAGCGCCTTGGCAATGGTCCGACCGCCCAGGTGATAGAAGAACAGGTTGTACGACTCTGCGCGACCACCGTGGTGCTCGTTCAGGATATAGCGCAGAGCTACCTGGATCGCATCGGCGAAGAGATCCGCCTCGGCTTGGTCTCTCGTGTCATCGCTGGCGGCGATTCCCTGCGGGGCTGAAACATTGACCTCAAAGAACCCCATAATCGGTTCGGTTGAGATGTTGACCGAGATTCTCCCCTGTTGCCAGACATTGATGCCTTCGAAATTGGCAGAAGTCAGCGAAGTGTAGCCGTCTTCCTGCTCCAAACCCACAATCTGCATGTGCGGATGAACGAGACTACCGCCCGAGAGCGGACCCTTGTTCTTGTACATGAGCACACTGCGATACTGCTGTGAATCGATCATCTGCTGCCAGCAACCCAGGGCAAACCGCATCACATGGTGGAGTTCATCCGGCTCATAGGTCACCAGGTCGGCATCGTGATCGGCCGACTCGATCAGCACGGTTTGACGGGTGGCGCGCAGGGTCTTGAACTTATTCTCGAGCCAAATGCAATCGCCATCACGGCGAATGATGTCGGTGAGCCCCTCCGTGTTGCAAAAGGGGCACGCGGTACCGGGGCGACGGTTGTCGTCGGGCTTGCCGCTCGCCTGCTGAACATCGAATACAAGCGCCACGGGCTACACCTCCAGCGGTACGATCTTGGTGCCATGGAGCTCGGAGACGCCCAGTGCCGCCGCCACGGTATCGCGGTTGGCCGTGGAAATGCCGCCGCCGGGAAGGATGGTCAAGCGGTCGCCCGCACACTCGATAAGACGCGACAGATGCTCTAGGTTGTCCTCGATCGGCGTGCCGGCGGCACCGCCGTGCGTCAGGATGCGTGTGATGCCGCAGTCGGCGAGTGTGTCAATCGCGTCGAGCTGAGCCTCGGGCGAGAGCTGGTCAAACGCCATGTGGAAGGTGATGTCGATGGGCTCACGCTTGCATTCCTCGGTCGCGCAGCCCGCGGCCATCACGAGGGCGCCCAACGTAAGCTCGTCGAGCGCCCATCCGCCAGCGCAGGGCTTGCAGCAGCCAAAGACCAAGCCGTCAACGCCGGCGCTTACGGCAAGGCCCAGGTCTATCTCCATCATGCGCAGCTCGTCTTGGTTGTAATGAAAGTCACCGCCACGCGGGCGAATCATGCACATCACTCGCGCGTCATGCTCGTGAGCATAGCTGACTGTAGCGCTGATAACGCCGGCAGAAGGCGTGGTGCCACCAACGGCAAGGTTGTCGCACAGCTCGATACGCCTTGCACCGGCATCGATAGCCGCCGGCACCCGCTCAAAGTTCTCGGCACAAAACTCGTACAGCATAGATAGACCCCCAAAGACAGCAGATGTTTTCCGACGGGCATTGTCACACATCCCCATGAAGTTGCGGTGGAATAGGGACTCTTTTGGCCTCTGGAGCCCGTATTCAGTCCCTATTTCACCGCAACTTAAAAAGGGGCGCTGACTGAGATAGTCAGCGCCCCTTTTGTTAGGTGGGTTAGCCTCCGAGGTAGGCTTTGCGGACGTTGTCGTCGTGCAGGAGCTCTTGGCCGGTGCCGGTCATGGTGATCTTGCCGGTCTCGAGCACGTAACCGCGTGTGGCGATGGAAAGCGCCATCTGCGCGTTTTGCTCGACCAGAAGCACCGTGGTGCCAGCCTTGTGCAGGTCCTCGACAATCTGGAAGATCTGTTCGATCAGAATCGGCGCCAGACCCATGGAAGGTTCGTCGAGCATAAGCAGTTTGGGGTTACTCATAAGGGCGCGCCCCATAACGAGCATCTGCTGCTCGCCGCCTGAAAGGGTACCGGCGACCTGGCGACGACGTTCCTTCAGGCGCGGGAACTGCTCGTAGACGCGCTCCAGGCCCGGAGTCACCGTGGACTTGGGCTGCGTATAGGCGCCCATCTCCAGGTTCTCCTCAACCGTCATCTGCAAAAAGGCGCGACGACCCTCGGGAACCTGAGCCAGGCCCTTACCAACCAGCTTATCAGCGGGCGTATGGGTAATGTCCTCGCCCATAAACTTGATGGAGCCGGTCTTGGAGCGCAGCAGGCCCGAGACGGTCTTAAGCGTCGTGGACTTGCCAGCACCGTTGGCACCAATCAGGGCCACGATCTCGCCCTCGTTGACGCTAAAGGAGATGTCCTTGATGGCGTGGATGGCGCCGTACCAGACGTTGATGTTGTAGACGGAAAGCATCGGCTCTGCCATTTAGTTCTCCCCCTTATCCTGCTTGCCCAGATACGCCTCGATAACAGCGTCGTTGTTCTGGATCTCCTCGGCCGTGCCCTTGGCGATGACCTTACCAAAGTTGAGCACGCAGATGCCCTCGCAGATGTTCATGACGAGCGACATGTCGTGCTCAATGAGCATGATGGCAATGCCAAAGGTGTCGCGAATCTTGACGATGTTCTCCATGAGCTCCGCGGTCTCGGACGGGTTCATGCCGGCGGCAGGCTCGTCGAGCAGCAGCAACTTGGGGTTGGTGGCAAGCGCGCGGACGATTTCCAGACGACGCTGAGCGCCATAAGGCAGCGATCCGGCCTGCTCGTTTGCCAGATGCTCCATATCAAAGATGGAGAGCAGCTCCATGGCACGCTCGTGAGCAGCCTTCTCGTGCTTCCAGTACGTCGGCAGGCGCAGCACGCCCTCAAAACCGGAGTAGCGCTCCTGATTGTGCAGACCGACCTTGACGTTGTCCTCCACCGTCATGGTGTTGAACAGGCGAATGTTCTGGAAGGTACGAGCAATGCCCATGCGGTTGACCTGATAGACCGACTTGCCCGAGGTGTCCTCGCCGTCGAGCAGGATGGTGCCGTGCGTGGGCTGGTACACCTTGGTGAGCAGGTTGAAGACCGTGGTCTTGCCAGCGCCGTTGGGGCCGATCAGACCGGCGATCTCGGTCTTACCGATGGTCAGGCTAAAGTCGTCGACTGCCTTAAGGCCGCCAAATTCAATGCCCAAGTGGATGCACTCGAGTGCCGGGCGCTCGCCCAGGTCGCGGTCGGGAACGATGGCGCCAGAAGGATACGGAACCATCTTGCCCTTGTTGAACTCAAACTTACTGGGCATCGGCTGCCACCTCCTTCTTGGAAGCAAAGCGGTCCTTAATGCGTGCGAAGAACGCCTTGAGCTGCGGGTTGTTAGTAAAGACCATGACCAGGATCAACACGATGGCGTAGATGAGCATGCGGTAGTCCGAGAACTGACGGAGCAGCTCGGGAAGCACCGTGAGCAATGCCGCTGCGATGACGGAGCCGCGCATATTGCCCAGACCGCCCAAGACCACGAACACCAGAATCAGAATCGACGTGTTGAAGTCGAACTTGGTAGCGGAAAGTTGCGAGAAGTTACCGCCGAAGAGGGCTCCGGCAGCGCCGGCGAGAGCGGCGGAAACCACGAAGGCGATCATGCGGTACTGGGTGACGGAGATGCCCACAGACTCGGCAGCGATCTTGTTGTCGCGCACGGCAATAATGGCACGACCGGTACGGCTGCGAACCAGGTTGAGTACAATCACGAGCGCGACCATAACCAGGATGGCGCCGGCAAGGAAGGTCGAATAGGTCGACACGCCCGATGCGCCCTGCGCGCCCTTGATGATGGCGGTGCCGTCCTCGAGCAGGTGCAGGTCGTCGATCGTGGAGTTACCCGTGATGTTAAAGATCACATGCAGGCCGCGGGAATCGACGCCCACAATGAGGCAGGTGACGACCTCTTTGATAATCTCGCCAAAAGCCAGGGTCACGATGGCCAGATAGTCGCCGCTCAGGCGCAGGACCGGGATACCGATCAAGAAGCCCAAGATGGCAGCGGCGATAGCGCCGACCACAATGCTGATGATCAGACGCATCGGATCGGACGGAACGGTGCTCTCCAGCGCGACGGCAGTGACGATGCCTGTATAGGCACCGACGCTCATAAAGCCCGCGTGGCCCAGCGACAAGTCGCCCGCGATGCCGACGACGAGGTTAAGGGAGATGGCCATGACGATATAGGCCGTGATGGGAACCAGCTGACCGGCGATCATGCGCGGGATCATGTGGTTGGACTGCATAAAGAACACGATGGCGAACGCCACAACGCACATGGCGTACGTGACAAAGTCGTGACGCGTCTGCTTGTCTTTAAGAAACTTCATAACGCTCACCTACACCTTCTCGGGGACGTACTTGCCCAAGAGGCCGGCAGGCTTGACGAGCAGGACGATGATCAAAACACCAAAGACGATGGAGTTGGCAAGGCTCGTGGAAATATAAGCCTGCGCCATCGCCTCGATGATGCCGATGAGAATGCCGCCGACAAAGGCGCCGGGGATGGAGCCGATGCCGCCGAAAACGGCAGCGTCGAAGGCCTTGATGCCAGGCATGGCGCCCGTGGTGGGCTGCAGGACCGGCGAGTAGGAGCACAGGAGCACGCCGGCGATGGCAGCGAGGGCGGAGCCGATGGCGAACGTCATCGAGATGGTGCGGTTGACGTTGATGCCCATGAGCTGAGCGGCGGCCTTGTCCTCGGACACGGCGCGCATGGCCTTGCCCATCTTGGTCTTACCCGTAAAGAACATCAGGCCGGCCATGATAACCAGGCAGGCGACGATGGTGACGAGCGAGACGGCGCTTACGTTAAACTTGGCCAAGAACTCCGGCACCGGGAAGGTGACGAGCGAAGTGAAGTTCTTGGGCGTGGCGCCCCACAGAAGCTGCGCGGCGTTCTGCAGGAAGTAAGACACGCCGATGGCCGTGATCAGAACGGCCAGCGGGCCCGCTTGGCGCAGCGGCTTATAGGCCAGACCCTCAATGAGAACACCGAGAACCGTGCAGGCCACACAAGAGAGAACTACAGATGCCCAGCCCGGGAGGCCGAGATACGACGTGGCGCAGAACGAGACATAGGCACCGACCATGATGACATCGCCGTGAGCGAAGTTGAGCATCTTGGCGATACCGTAGACCATGGTGTAGCCCAACGCGATGATGGCGTAGACGCTGCCCATGGACAGGCCGTTGACCAGGTATTGGATAAAGACCGTCATGTTCCACATCCCCCTTTCGAATAGGTTTCCAGTTAATGTATGAAACAGGGACGTTACACTGTCCCTAGATACCAAGCAAGCAGGGAAGGCCAAAACCTCCCCTGCTTGGGATCAAAACCGCTCTATGTAAGGCGGCCAATTAGGCCTGTACGTACTTGCCGTCGGTGATGACGTACGCCGTGGGCTCCTTCTGGACCTGGCCCTTATCGTTCCAGGTGAGCTTGCCGGTCAGACCGTCAACGGTAATCTTGAGCATAGCCTTGGACAGCTTCTCGGCGACCTCGGTCGGATCGGCGTCGACACCAAGACCGGCCTCCTTGACGGCCTCGGCCACCGCGTGCACGCCGTCGTAGGCGTCAGCGGCAAACTGGTCGGGGGTATCGCCGTACTTATCCTTGTAAGCGTTAACGAAGTCGGCGTTCTTCTCGTCGTCGGCGGAGAACGGGGTCATGAGCAGCAGACCCTCAGCAAGAGAGGTATCGAAGCCCTCAACGCCCAGGATGCCGTCCATACCGTCGCAGCCCATCATCTTGACGTCGTAGCCCATGTCCTTGGCGTTCTTGAGCAGGACGGACGCCGGCGTGTAGTAGATCGGCGCAAAGATCATGGTGGCGCCGGCCTGCTTGGCCTTGGTCAGCTGGTTGGTAAAGCTCGTGGCGGAGTCGTCCTTAAAGGTCTCCTCGTCAACAATCTCGAGCTTGGACTCAGCGGCCTGGGCCTTAAAGGAATCTGCGATGCCCGAAGAATAGGCGTCGCCGGAGTTATAGAACAGCACGAACTTCTCGTCCGCATACTTCTGCGCCAGGAACTTGGCAGCGTTGACACCCTGGTTGGGGTCGGTGAAGCAAACCTGGAAGACGCAATCCTTGCCGTCGGTGACGTCCTCGGAGGACGCGGACGGGGTGATCATGAACGTCTTGGGGTCGTTACCGCACTCGGCGGCAACGGCAACCGACGCACCCGTGGTGGTCGGGCCGACGAGGGCCTGCATGCCCCAGTCGAGCAGGGTGTTGAAGGCGTTGACGGCCTTCTCGCCGTCGGCCTGGTCATCCTCGGCCTTGCTGGCAAGCGGCAGCTCCTTGGTCGAGAAATCCTTGCAGCCAAGCTCGACACCCTGGGTAACGGACTTGCCGTAGGACGCGTTGGCGCCGGTCAGCGGGCCGATGGTACCGATCTTAAACGAAGCGTCGCTTGAAGCGGAACCGCTGTCGCCGCCGTTGGAGGAGCAACCAGCTAGAATGGACATCGCCCCCAGACCTGCTGCGCTCGCGATAACGCTCCTGCGATTCATAACAGGGTTCAATGACTTACCGGTGAGGCTCGACATGCGGCTCTCCTCTCAAATCTCGTCGGGTTTCGGTTACCCGACAGGCCATCCTTCGCCGTGTTCGGCGTTCGCAAAATACTAGACGCTTTAGTTAAGGAAAGTGGCGATTATTTCAACTTTTCTTTGGATTTGTCCATTTATCCATAATTCTGCGTATTTCTATTACTTTATGCAGTAATGCCACTTTATTGTGTGAAAGTAATGTTTCCGTTCTGTTACAGGCGTCCCTGCCCTGAATAAAACGGCCTCACCGGTCGCGCTTTATGCGCACTTAGGCGGCGATGTACTTGCCGTCCTGGATCACATAGGCTGTGGCGGGCTTTTCGACCTGGCCCTCGTCATTCCACGTCAGCTCGCCTGTCAGGCCCTCGATCTTGATCTTGCGCATGGCCTTGGCAAGGTCGCCGGCAATGTCGGCACCGTCGGCCGAAATGTCAATCCCCGCCCTATCGATAGCCTCGGCGATGGCGTGGACGCAATCGTAAGCGTCGGCGGCAAACTGGTTGGGCGTCTCGTCGTAGGCATCCTTATAGGCCTTGACGAAGTCGGCATTCTTCTCATCGTCAGCCGAAAACGGGGTCATGAGCAGTACGCCCTCGGCAAGAGAGGTATCGAAGCCTTCCACAGAGAGCAGGCCGTCCATGCCGTCGGTACCCATGAGGGTCATGTCGTAACCCATGTCCTTGGCGTTCTTGAGCAAAACGGACGCCGGCGTGTAGTAGATCGGCGCAAAGATGAGCGTGGCGCCGGCCTCCTTGGCCTTGGTGAGCTGGTTGGTAAAGCTCGTGGAAGAGTCGTCCTTAAAGGTCTCGGTATCGACGATGTCGAGCTTGGACGCCTTGGCCTGCTCGGCAAAAGCGTCGGCAACGCCCGAGCTATACGTATCGCCGGAGTTGTAGAACAGGGCGATCTTGGCATCCGCGTACTTCTCGGCCAAGAACTTCGCGGCGCTGGCGCCCATGGTGGGATCGGTGAAGCAAACCTGGAAAACCGTGGTCTTATCCTTGGTAACGTCGAGCGACGAGGCCGAAGGCGTGACCATGAGCATATCGTCGGCAATCTCACCCGAGACAGCGACGGCGGCACCGGTGGTGACGGGGCCGACGAGCGCCTGCATGCCCCAGTCGCACAAGGTATTGAAGGCGTTGATGGCCTTCTCGCCGTCAGCGACGTCGTCCTCGGACTTAAGCGAGAGTTTGAGGTCCTTGGTCGAAAAATCCTTAGCGGCGAGCTTGGCACCCTTCTCGGCCGAAACGCCATAGGTTGCCGCGGCGCCGGTCAGAGGGCCGATGACACCGATCTTGAAGGTCTTGCCGTCATCGGCGGAGCCGCCGTCCGAGCCACCCGACGAGCAACCAGCGAGTGCCGCGGTGCTACCGAACGCCGCGGCGCCAGCCAAGAAACTCCTGCGGTTAAGTACGTTGTTGATGCTAAACATGGTGTCCCCCTTTTCGCTGGCCGCGGTGCGGCCGTCTTGCGGTACAGGGCAAACCTTATGGTGCAAACGTTGACAGTTTGTTACGGAAGTTCGTTTGTAGCGAGCGTGTTTCCAATGTTTCCGCAGCGTTTCGGGGGTGGCGTTTTGTGCTGCTCCCGCTGCCAGGCAAGCACGCGCCCGCACTTCACGCTAGAATGCACTCAACCTTTAAGTGGTTAATCCATCCATAAGATGCACGAAGGAGCTATCTATGAGCGAACCCCTGCGCACCGTGAACGTCGGCCTCATCGGTCTGGGAACCGTCGGCGGCGGCGTGGCCCGTCTGATCAAGAGCCACCACGATGAGTACCTGGCCGCCTACGGCATCGACCTTAAGCTGACCCGCGCCTGCGCGCTTGCTTGGGAGCAGGCCGAAGCCGCCGGTATTGAGCGCGAGGCCTTTACGAGCGACTGGTACGACGTCGTCACCGACCCCGCCGTCGATATCGTCGTCGAGCTCATCGGCGGCGAGCACCCCGCGACCGAAATCTTCACCACCGCCTTCGAGAACGGCAAGCACGTCGTCTCTGCCAACAAGGCCCTGCTGGGCCGTCATGTCGAGACGCTCGCCGAGAAGGCGCGCGCGTGCGGCGTGCAGATTAAGTGCGAGGCCAGCTGCGGCGGCGGCATCCCCATTGTCAGCACGCTCGAGCACGACCTGGTGGGCAACAAGATCCTGACCATCGCTGGCATTCTCAACGGCACCACCAACTACATCCTGTCGCGCATGGACGCCGAGGGCGCCGATTACGCTGACGTGCTCGCCGACGCCCAGGCAAAGGGCTATGCCGAGGCCGACCCGTCCGCCGACGTCGACGGCTTCGACGCCGCCAGCAAGACGGCAATCCTCGCTTCCATCGGCTTTGGCACCCGCGTGACCACCGACGATGTCTACCAGCAGGGTATCCGTACCATCGGCGCCGAGGACATTGCCCAGGCCCGCGAGCTCGGCTACACCATTAAGCTGCTGGGCATCGCCCGCAACACCGATGCCGGCGTCGACGTCCGCGTGCATCCCACGCTCATCCCGGCAGACCATATGCTCGCCAAGGTCAACGGCGCCATGAACGCTGTCTACGTGGTAGGCGACGCCGTGGGCGAGACCATGTTCTACGGCGCTGGCGCAGGCTCCTTCCCCACCGCGAGCGCCGTCGTGGGCGATATCCTATCGCTCTCCGAGCAGATCAGCCGCGGCGTGGCTCCGCTGCCCGAGATTGAGCCCTATGGTCACAACCTCGCCTTTAAGCCCATGGACGAACTCCAGACCAAGTACTATGTGCGCCTGAAGGTCGCCGACCGCGTAGGTGCCCTGTCCGAGACGGTCGACATCTTTGCCAAGCACAACATCTCGATCTCGCTCATCAACCAGGTCGAGGACGGCAAGTCGGGCGTCAGCGATGCCTGCTCGGTCATCTTCTTGACGCACCGCGCACTCGAGAAGGACGTCCAGGCTGCCGCCGCCGAACTTGCCAGCGTCGACTGCGTGGCCGAGGTCGCCAACGTCCTGCGCATCGAGGACGTTGAGGCTTGGACCGAAGGCGTCATGGCGAACTAGCCCAACGCTCGCCTAGCAATACGCGCCTTGAGGGCTCCCGTCCGATGTGGGACGGGAGCCCTTTTGTCACCTGCCGTAAGCACAACGGCAGAGCATATTTGCGCGAGCCGCTCATCGGTAACGCGGACTACCGTTCACCGATATGCAAACGCGGCCGATTCCGGCTACCGCTACGCTGTGCTGCGAATGTCCGCCCGCGATGAGAGGAAGCACCATGTTGCTCGAGGGCAAGAAA
>WGSR01000280.1 GCA_014871545.1 Collinsella sp.
GAGGATGAAAGGAAGGCACAATGAGCGACGAAGAGCTCAAAAAGGTTGCCAACGAGGTAAGGAAGGGCATCGTCACCGGCGTGCACGCTGCCAAGTCCGGCCATCCGGGCGGTTCGCTCGGCGCTGCCGACATCATGACCTATCTGTACTTTGAGGAAATGAACGTCGACCCGGCCGACCCCCGCAAGGCCGACCGCGACCGCTTCGTGCTTTCCAAGGGTCACTGCGCGCCTGGTCTGTACGCCGTGCTCGCCGAGCGCGGATTCTTCCCCAAGGAGGATCTCGAGACGCTGCGCCACATCGGCAGCCACCTGCAGGGCCATCCCAACATGAACGACACCCCGGGCGTCGACATGTCCACCGGCTCGCTCGGCCAGGGCATCTCCGCCGCCGTGGGCATGGCCGTTGCCGCCAAGCACTGGGGCGACGACTATCGCACCTACGCCCTGCTGGGCGACGGCGAGAGCGAGGAGGGCCAGGTCTGGGAGGCCGCCATGTTTGCCGGCAACCAGCAGCTCGACAACCTCTGCGTGATCGTCGACCATAACGGCCTGCAGATCGACGGCCCCGTCGAGGAGGTCAACGACCCTATGCCGCTCGCCGACAAGTTCCGCGCCTTCAAGTTCCATGTGGTGGAGCTCGCCGACGGCAACGACTTCGACCAGATCCGCGCCGCCTTTGCCGAGGCCCGCGCCACCAAGGGTCAGCCGACCGCCATTATCGCCGAGACCACGAAGGGCAAGGGCGTCTCCTTTATGGAGAACCAGGTGGGTTGGCACGGTAAGGCCCCCAACGATGAACAGTTTGAGCAGGCCATGGCAGAGCTCACGGCCGCCGGAGAGGAGCTCTAGGATGGCAGACGTCAAGAAAATCGCCACGCGCGTAAGCTACGGCGAGGCCCTCGTCGAGCTCGCCAACGAGCACGATGACTTTGTGGTCCTCGACGCCGACCTGGCCGCCGCCACGCAGACCGGCAAGTTTAAGGCCGCTTGCCCCGACCGCTTCTTCGATGTGGGCATCGCCGAGAGCAACCTGATGGGTGTCGCCGCCGGTATCGCGACCACCGGCCGCGTCGCCTTCGCGAGCAGCTTTGCCATGTTTGCCGCCGGCCGCGCCTTTGAGCAGGTCCGCAACTCCATCGGCTATCCGCACCTTAACGTTAAGATCGGTGCCACGCACGCCGGTATTTCGGTGGGCGAGGACGGTGCCACGCACCAGTGCTGCGAGGATATCGCCCTCATGCGCGTCATCCCCGGCATGACCGTTATCGTTCCCGCCGACGATGTGGAGGCCCGTGCCGTGACGCGCGCCGCCTACGAGTGCGACGGCCCCGTGTACATGCGCTTCGCCCGTCTGGCCTCGCCGGTTATCAACGACCCCGAGACCTACAAGTTCGAGTTGGGTAAGGGCATCGTCATGCGCGAGGGCGCCGATGTGACCATCATCGCCTGCGGCCTGATGGTCGGCGAGGCTCTCGAAGCCGCCGAGCAGCTCGCTGCCGAGGGCATCGACGCCGAGGTCATTAACATGCACACCATCAAGCCCATCGATGCCGACCTGATCGTCAAGAGCGCCACCAAGACCGGCCACGTCGTGACCGTCGAGGAGCACTCCGTGATCGGTGGCCTGGGCAGCGCCGTCGCCGACGTCCTGTGCGAGCAGTGCCCGACGCCGCTCAAGAAGATCGGCGTCAACGACACCTTCGGTGAGTCCGGCCCGGGTGCCGAGCTCCTGCACAAGTACGGTCTGGACGCCGCCAACATCGTGGCGACCACCAAGGAGTTCTTGGCATAAGGCAAGGCGGATCTCAAGGACTGCTTCGCCAGAACTATAAAACTGTTTCGCCAGTACTATGGAAACCCGGCAGGGGCGCTCTCTTGGAGAGCGCCCCTGTTTCAGTTGCGGTGAAATAAGGACTGTTTTGCCAGCTTTAAGGCTCAACAGTCCCTATTTCACCGCAACTTATGAAGACGCCCCTCAAGCACGGTCCCATCAGGGAAAAGGGCATATATCGGCAAAGTGCAATTCAGACCCTTCCAACTTTGTATATGCAGCACTTCAAGATAAACGCAGCGACCCCTTAGTTACCGCAGGCCGGGCACAGGGTTACTCTCCAAATCTTTCCGCAGGACGGAGGAGCCCCCGCCGCGCCAAGCCCGCAGCGGGGGCTCCG
>WGSR01000281.1 GCA_014871545.1 Collinsella sp.
TATTGCATTGAAATGTGGCGAAAGGAGTGGCAATGTCTCGGTATTGCGCCTCGTGCGGCAAGCTTCTTGCAGATAATGCCAAGTTCTGCACCTCGTGCGGTGCACCCGTTGAGCAAACAGCCGCGAGCGATAGCCAGCCCGCTTTTGAGCAGACCGGCTCCCTTGATACTCCGCAAGCCAAGGCGGACGACCCCCTCGCCTATCGCCCCGACCCCGCCGCAGGCCCCGCGGCCGTCGAGACCACGCAGCGCATACCCGTCGCGAGCGGCTCGCCCCAACAGCAGCCGGCTCCCGCATACGCGCCCGCTTCGCCACAGACCCCCGCTCCCAAAAAGAGCGGCACCGGGCCGCTTATCGCCGTTATCGTTGTGCTGGTGGCGATCATCATCGCCCTGGTCATCTTCTTTGCAATCAGACCGTTCGACAACGCCGCCACGCAGACGACTGCCGAGGTAGCTAAGCTGCACCATGACGTCGACGACGATGACCTAAAGCCTCTCGGCGATCCCAACAGCCTGTACGACGATGATGACGATGACGACGAGGATGGCGGCGAAGCAACGCTCTCCGAGCAGAACCTCTACCGCCGACTGAGCGAATACTACGACTTGCTCGAAGACCTCGACAACTACGTCCGTGGCTGCGCACAGAACTTCAACGGCAGCTATCTGGAAGAGGATCGAACCACCCGTCAAAATCTCGCCGACGTCGCCGAGCGCACGGAGGACACCATCGAGCAGTATTACGACATCGTCGAGGACCTAGACGTCCCGACGAGCTCCAAGAACTACAGCTCCTGGAAAGACATCGTTGCCCTGTACGACGACCTGGATCACCGCATTGACGCAATCTGTGATGCCTGGGAGATCAGCCTGAAATACGCCAAGCCTGCGGACCACAAGAATGAGATCGTGGCGCCGCTGTCGCGCGACAACGTGGCGGGCACCAATGACAATAAGTACCGCCTAGACTTTGAGGAGCGCTATCCCGGCGCCAAACCCGTCGAAGTGAACTAGTCGCATGCGACGGTCTTAAACGACTAGTCATTCAAGAACGTCCCCAATGACTACGCAAAAAACGAGCGAGGATCATGGGACCCTCGCTCGTTTTTGTTTTGGGCTATGTTTCGGCTGCGCCGCTACTTGTCGGCGGCCGCCTTCTTGGTGGTCGTCTTTTTCGCGGCAGTCTTCTTGGCAGTCGACTTCTTGGCAGCAGTCTTCTTTGCCGCCGTCGTCTTCTTGGCCGTGCTCGCCTTAGTCGTGGTCTTACGGCCGCGGACGGGCTTCTTCTCCTTGGTCGGGCAGTCCATGTTCACGCAGATGCGCCACGGGCCGCGCGCCGTGTTGACCACCACGATGGGGGCGCCGCACTCGGGGCAGGTCTCGCCCGTCGCCTCGAGCTTACCGCGCGCCGGCAGAGGATAGCTCACACCGCAGTCATCGTAGTTGGTGCAGCGGATAAAGCGCTTGCCGCTCTTCTCGCTCTTGTGCGCGATCAGGTCGCCATGGCGTCCGGCCTCGGCGCACACCTTGCACTCGCCCACCTTAAGGTCGGGCTCGTAGTTGGTGGGGCACGTCGGGTTCACGCAGATCTCGAAAGCCTTCTGGCGGAACGGCTGGCACTTAATGCGCGGCGCGCCACACTCGGGGCACACGGCCGCCTCGCCCTCGAGCGGGCTTACCTTGACGCCGCTCGGCACCGGATAGGTCACGTCGCAGTCGGGCCAGCCCATGCAGCCGATAAAGCTGCCGCGGGTCTTGGCACTCGTCTTCATAACCAGGTCCTTGCCGCACTTGGGGCAAGCGCCCACGCGCGCATCGGCCGTGACGGCGTCGCTGATGGCGTCGCCCAGCTCCTGCGTGTGCTTGAGCAGCTCGTCGAGCACGCCGGCCAGCAGCGCGCGCGAGTGCGTCACGACATGCTCTTCGGTATCCTCGCCGCGCTCCACGCGGGTCATGTCGCCATCGAGCTCGCTGGTCATATCGGGGCTCGTGATGCGCGGGGCAAACTGCGTCAGTGCATCGATGATGGCGATGCCCAGCTGACTCGGCTCCACGGGATCGTTTTTGAGGTAGCGCACGGCGTACAGGCGCTCGATGATGCTCGCGCGCGTGGACTTGGTGCCCAGGCCGCGCTT
>WGSR01000282.1 GCA_014871545.1 Collinsella sp.
CGCGCTCCTCCAAAGGAAAACGCTCACAACACGAACAGCTCAGCCGAGCAGCGCGTTACTCCTCCCAGTAAGCATCTGCAAGTAGCTTAAAGCAGATCTTCTTGACCGGCTGTGCGCCATCGCCCGGGAACTCGAGCGTGGGCATGTGAGGCTCGCCGGCAACGAACAGCGCGAACTTGTCGTCGGCAAGATCGCCGGCAATCGAGGCGTCTGAATCGACCAGGTCGTAGTCGTCCTTCTCGTCAAACTCCTGGACCAGCGTCAAGCTGCCCGTAGCGACCTTAAAGGCCTCGCGACCCTCGACATCGATCTGCAGGTCGTGATAGCGCTGATGCGTCTCATAGTGAGCCTCGGCCTCGGGACGCGTCGTGGGAGCCATGACGTTCGCATAGACCTTGTCGCCCAGAATCGGATGGCTGCCGACCTCGAGCTGCGCCGGATCGTTCTCCTCGAGCCAGTCAATCAGCACATCGAGGCCCTTGAGCATTCCGCGGTATTCCTCGATATCGCCCAATGCACCGTAAATCATCTAAATCCCCTCTCGGATCGTTTCTTTGGCGGCTACTCGATAAACGCGTTACCGACGCTGTTGCCGCCCACATACGTCTCGACCAGGGTAAGGTCGGGATTGAACACGACAAAGCCGGCGTCGCGCCCCGACATAATGCTATCGCACTTGTCGTCGACATGAGCTAGCAATCGATGCCGGGGCCGACGCCCAAGCCCTTACAGCTCGGTCACGACAACGCCGTTGTAGACCTCGTCCCAACGATCCATAACCAAGTGGCCAGTCATGGGATCCATGGCGTTGAGCTTGCCGCAGGTGTTGGCGGTACGCAGCACCGTCTCGTCGTCTGCGCCAGCAGCGATGGCATGTGCGAAGCCTGCGATAGTGGAGTCACCAGAGCCCGTGGCGTTAACGGCAGGGATATCGGGCGTCTTTGCGCGGAACGCACGGCCATTGTGGAAGCCAACGGAGCCGGCAGCGCCCATGGACACGACGACCCAGGGGATATCGGAGAAGCGGGCATCAGAGGCAAGCGCGGCACGGAGCTCGTCCACATCGTCGGTGGTAAAGCTCGTGCCCAGAAGGCCGTTGATCTCGGTCAAGTTAGGCTTGACCAGCTCGGGCTTAATTTCGGACTTAAGGGCGGCCTCGAGCGAAGCACCCGAGGTATCGAGCAGCACCTTGGCGCCGGCGTTCTCGGCAATGCCCGTGATCTTGGCATAGTAGTCTGCCTCGACACCGCGGGGCAGCGACCCCGAAATAGTGACGACGTCGGCCTTGCCCGCAAGCTCGGTAAACTTGGCGGTAAAGGCATCGAGCTCCTCGGGGGCAATTGTCGGGCCGCTCTCGAGCAGCTCGGTCTGGTTGCCGGCGTGGAGGATGTTAAGGCAAATGCGAGTCTCGCCCTTGATGGGTACAAAATCATTCTTAATGCCGTTGGCATCCATGAGCTCGGCCATGTAGGCGCCCATGTGGCCGCCGAGTAGACCGGTTGCCACAACGTCGTCGCCCAGCTGACCCAGTACACGGGCCACGTTGAGACCCTTGCCGCCGGCGGTCTTTTCGGGCGTCACACGGTTAACGTCGTCGATAATGAGCTCATCGAGCTGATAGCGTGTATCGACGGACGGGTTCATCGTAACGGTGAGGATCATTTTTAGCTCCTTATCTCGCAGGCTCCTTGTGCCTCGCGATACGAGTCGACAAAACGGAATTACAGAATCTCAATCGTGAACGAGCGAACGACGGTCTCCTTGGGCTTGGCGACAAGGCAGCCACGCTTATGCTCAAGCACGTCGTCCTCATCGGAGCAGGTCGAAAGGCCGCCCCAAGGCTCAACTGCCACAAAATCACCCTCGGGCTTGCTCCACACAATGAGATATGGGAAGCCCTCAAAGCTCAGGCGAACGCCCTTGTCCTCGCCCTTTTTGGAAAGCGTGACCTGGCGGCTCTCGAGCACGTCAAAGATGGTCTCCGCAAAATCGAAGAGCTCGTGCGACAGGGGCAGCGTCTTTCCCACCATGGGGTTCTTGGAGCGGTTTGCCACGTCAATCAATCCAGTCGAGGGAACGGCGGTGCAGAGCTCCGCAGCCTCGTCTTTCTCAAAGCGCAACTCGTAGTCCG
>WGSR01000283.1 GCA_014871545.1 Collinsella sp.
ATCCATAGCGGGAACGACCTCGTGCGCGTACACGTTGGCCTGCTCCTGGCCATCGAGGGCCTCAGCCTTCTGATGCACGGCGTCAAGCGCCTTGATGGAGTCGTTGATGGTGGTGATACCGTCGCAGAGCTTGTTGAGCGTGTTCTGCTCGCACTGCATGGCGGCCTCGGCACCGGCGGCACGAATAGTCTCAAGGCCCTTAGCGACCTTGGTGGCATAGGCGGTAATGACCGGGCGATAGGTACGACGCGCCTCGCGAACCATCGTGGTGGCCTCGATGTTCATGAGCTTGTTGTACTTCTCGAGCTTGCAGTCGTAGCGGCACTGAGCCTCGGCCTTGGTCAGGACACCCGTCTCCTCAAAGAGTGCGATGGCCTTATCGGAAACAAAGGCGGGCAGGGCGTCGGCCGTGGTCTTGTTGTTGGCAAGGCCGCGCTTCTCGGCCTCGACGGGCCACTCGTCGGAGTAGCCATCGCCGGAGAAGAGGATGCGCTGGTGGTCGGTCAGGACCTTCTTGCAGTACTCGAGCGCAGCGTCCTGGAACTCATCCTCGGGCGTACCCTCAAGCGCGTCGGCGAAGGACTTGAGCGACTTGGCCACGGCGGCATCGAGCACCAGGTTGGAGTCGGAAACGTTCTGCTCGGAGCCGCAGGCACGGAACTCAAACTTGTTGCCGGTGAAGGCGAACGGGGAGGTGCGGTTGCGGTCGGTGTTGTCCTGCATCAGTTTGGGCAGGGTATCGGCGCCCAGGTCGAGCACGCCGCGCGTGGCATGGACGGAAGCCTTGCCATCGATGATCTTCTCGACGACCTCGGTAAGCTGGTCGCCCAGGAAGATGGACATAATCGCCGGAGGAGCCTCGTTGGCGCCCAGACGATGATCGTTGCCGGCCGAGGCAACGGAGGCACGCAGAAGCTCCTGATAGTTATCGACGGCCTCGATCACCGCGGTGAGGAAGACGATGAACTGCAGGTTGTCGAGCGGGGTGTCGCCCGGGTCGAGCAGATTCTCGGATTCGGTGCCAAGCGACCAGTTGTTGTGCTTGCCCGAACCGTTAATGCCCTCGAAGGGCTTCTCGTGCAGCAGGCAGACCAAGTCATGGCGGGAGGCGATGAGCTTCATCTTCTCCATCATGACCAGATTCTGGTCGATGGCCTCGTTGACTTCGCCATAGACGGGGGCAAGCTCATGCTGGCAGGGAGCAACCTCGTTGTGCTTGGTCTTGGCGGGAATGCCAAGCGCCCACAGCTCATCGTCCAGATCCTTCATATAGGCCGAGACGGTGGGGCGGATAGCGCCAAAGTAGTGCTCCTCGAGCTCCTGGCCCTTGCAGGGAGCGGCGCCAAAGAGGGTGCGGCCGGTAATGACCAGGTCCTTGCGCTTGCGGTAGGCGTCCTTCTTGATCAGGAAGTACTCCTGCTCGTCGCCCACGGAAGGAACGACCTTCTTGGGGGTCTTGCCAAACAGCGCCAAAACGCGCTTAGACTCACGCGAGAGCGCGGTCATGGAGCGCAGCAGCGGGGTCTTCTTGTCCAGGGCCTCGCCCGTGTAGGAGCAGAAAGCCGTGGGGATGCACAGGACGTCGTCCTTGATAAAGGCGGGGCTAGTGGGATCCCAAGCGGTGTAGCCACGGGCCTCGAAGGTGGCGCGCAGGCCGCCGTTGGGGAAGCTCGAGGCATCGGGCTCGCCCTGGATGAGGTTCTTGCCCGTAAACTTGGTAATGGCGGTGCCGTCGTGGTTGGGCTCCAGGAAGCTGTCGTGCTTCTCGGAAGTAATGCCCGAAAGCGGCTGGAACCAGTGCGCATAGTGCGTCGCACCCTTGGAGATGGCCCAGACCTTCATGGCATGGGCAACGGCGTTGGCCACATCCAGGTCGAGCGGCTCACCGCCCTCGAGGGTTGCAGCAAGGCGCTTCCAAATGTCCTTGGGGAGGTAGTCCTTCATGACTTCCTCAGAGAACACCATGGTCCCGAAGCGGTCAGTAAGTTCGGCCATACGGAACTCCCTTCGTATCGGCACCGCGTGAGAAGCGGTGTTGATTACTAACGAACGAGTCATAGCTTAGACTCGCCGTGTTTCCGCGACATTACCGTTATGTTGCTGTCGCGAAACCAATCAATGAGGTTACC
>WGSR01000284.1 GCA_014871545.1 Collinsella sp.
GAGCCGGTCGCCGTCGACACGACGACACCGTCACCGCGCAGGCGATCGATATGATGGC
Source organism: Collinsella sp. (assembly GCA_014871545.1). Lineage (GTDB taxonomy): Bacteria > Actinomycetota > Coriobacteriia > Coriobacteriales > Coriobacteriaceae > Collinsella. The sequence continues at coordinate 59 of WGSR01000284.1, forward strand.
CGGACACCGTGATGTCAAACTCGACCATATCGGACAGGGGCCCACGCGTGAGCGCCATATCGTTGAGGGCGAACGAACGCACGACATCCTTCGTGCCGTCATCGCGCACCGAGACGATATCCGCGGCGATGGTGGCGCGGCGGCTCACGTGGAGCTCACCGGACAGGGCATCGCTCACAACCTGCAAAATATCGCGTTCCTCGGGACTGGCCGCCGTCAAAAAGCCCAGGTGACCATAGGAAAGCCCCAAAATGGGAATCTCACGGTAATTGAGGATACGGGCGGCGCGCAGCAACGTGCCGTCGCCGCCGAGCGTAATGACCAGGTCGGCATCGTCAACATCGGGCGTGCTCTGAATCTTGGAGCGCTGGTCGGCAGCCCATGCGACCTCATAGCCTTGGCGCGAAAGCCAAAGCTCGAGCATCAGGCCGCTCTCGACCGCCTCTTGCTTGTAGTAATTGGGAACCAGAAAGACCTTCATAGCGTTGCAGCTTTCTCGCTCAAAACCGATACCTGGGATTGCAGCTCATCGTCGGTGCGTTCACCGAGAGCAAACCTCGTACCGTAAAGGAAAAACTCAACGTTTCCCTTGGCACCATGAATGGGCGACACGCACACATCGACCGGGAACAGGCCCTTGGCAGCAAAGAGTTCAACCGCCGCCACGAGTGTATCGTGGCGCACGGCGGGATCGGTCACAATGCCGCCCTCGCCCACCAGCGCCGCCGGAGCCTCAAACTGCGGCTTTACGAGCGTACAGAATGCACCCGTAGGAGTCAGACACGCCAGTACCGCATCGATAATGTTCGCGATGCTGGTAAACGAGACATCACACACAGCCAGGTCGATGGCGCCGGCATAGCCAAGCTCAGGCAGCTGCGTCACGTTTGTGCGCTCATGCAGCATCACGCGATCGTCCTGACGCAACGACCAATCGAACTGGGCGCGACCCACGTCCACAGAGACAACGGTCGCAGCTCCGCGCTTGAGCAGGCAATCGGTAAAACCGCCGGTAGAGCAGCCCACATCCAAACAGGCAAGGGCCGTCGGATTGATGCCAAACGTATCAAGCGCGCCTTCGAGCTTAAGACCACCGCGGCCAACATAGGGAATGCGCCCCTTCACGTGCAGCGGCAGCCCCGGGATCACCTTAAGGCCCGGCGAAGTCAAGCGCTCACCGCCACTCGAGACCAAGCCGGCCATAAGAGTGCGAAGGGCATCCGCGCGATCGGCGCAGATGCCCTGTGAAATCAGTTCGTCATCAAGACGCACGCGTTTCATGAATGCCATCAACCATTCGTATCCGGAGATGCGGCCTAGCTATCCTGGGATTCGTTTGCCGCATCCTCATCATATTCCTGCTCGAGCTTGTCGGCCTCACGCGGCGTCAGCTCAAACTTGTCGACCATATCGACCGCGCGGGAGCCCAGCTCAATCGCTTCGTCAAACAGATCGAGTGAACGCTCCAAGGACGTATCCTTGGAGCGAACGGTAGCGATGATCTGGTCCAGACGGTCCGAGATCTCGTCGAAGTTGCGGACGGAACCCTCTGGCATGGCTACTCCTCGACGGAGTCGACAACAGCCTCGGCGGCGTCCGCATCCTCGGCCAGCACGCCAGCCTCAGCCTGGGCAACCGCAACCTTGGCGGCAGCCTCGGCAGCCTGTGCCTCCTCACGAGCGCGATCTTCGGCCAGCAGCTCTTGATACAGGTCCTCGCCCGGCAGCTCCTCGCTGCGAGCGATCTTGCCCAGCACGCCGTTGACGAACGACGCGGACTGGTCGGTGCCATAGGCCTTGGCAAGCTCGACGGCCTCGTTGATTACGATGGCGTCCGAGACCTCCTCGTCGGTGAGGAAACGCATCTCGTAAACGGCGATACGCAGCAGATTGCGGTCGGCGCCGGGCATGCGCATAAGATCCCAGTTCTTGGCAACGGAGCGCAGAGCGCAGTCGATGCGATCGATATGCTCATAGGCACCGCGGCACAGCTCCAGCGCATAGGGATCGAGGGGACCCTTCGAGATCAGGAAATCGCCCTCGAGGACGCGCTCGAGCGGGC
>WGSR01000285.1 GCA_014871545.1 Collinsella sp.
GTTGCCCCGCATCGCCATCCTGGCGGGGCGATAAGAGCTCTTCGGGACTTATAAACCTGCGGACAAGCCATACCCGCAAGAGCTCCTATCGCTCCACCGTGAGAATGCGCTCACCGGCACGCAGCACGCAAACAAGCTACTTCTCTACCAGATTCCCAGTACGTGTTGCATTCCCAAACTCATGCACGCAATGCCAATCCAGCAGCAAAAGCCCAATGCGATGGGCTTGCCGCCCTTTTTGACCAGCTCGACGATATCGGTATTAAAACCAATAGCCGCCATGGCCATCACGATAAAGAACTTCGACAGCTCCTTGATGGGCGCCGTAAAGGACGCGGGAAGCTGAAACACCGTAGTGATCACGCTCGCCAGCACAAAGAACAGCACAAACATGGGAAACGCGCGTTTGAGGGAGAACGTGCTTTTGGCGTCGCCGCCGGCCTTGCGCGCCAGATGCATCTGCCAGCAAGCAAGCGCCAGCGTGATGGGAATGATGGCCAGCGTCCTGGTGAGCTTGACCACCGTGGCGCTCTCGAGCACATTGGCGCCGGGATGCATGCTGTCCCAGGCGCTCGCCGCAGCCGTTACGGACGAGGTGTCGTTGATGGCGGTGCCGGCAAACAGGCCAAAGCCCTCGTTGGTCAGCCCGAGCATACCGCCGAGCGTTGGAAACACGAGCGCCACGATAACGTTAAACAGGAAGATGACCGAAATGGCCTGGGCAATCTCGCGATCGTCGGCATCGATGACGGGTGCGGTCGCGGCGATAGCAGAACCGCCGCAAATCGACGAACCCACACCCACAAGCGTCGCGATCTTGCCCGGCACGTTCATAACGCGGCAGAGCACAAAGGCGATGACAAGCGAGGTCGAGATTGTTGCCACGATAATCGGTAGCGACTGGGCGCCCTTGGACAGAATCTGGGAGAGGTTCATGCCAAAGCCAAGCAGGATAACCGCGTACTGCAAGACTTTTTTGGACGTATAGGTAACGCCGGCGGTGAGCTGTTCGCGACGATTCTTGGGAAAGACGAGCGCCAGGACCATGCCAAAGAGGATGGCAAATACCGGACCGCCGACCACCTCAATTTGTTTGCCGAGCAACGTCGCGGGAATGGCGATGATCAGGCAGAACAAGACGCCTTTCCAGCGCTCGCGTACGATGTTTGCCAGTTGCATATGGGATTCCTTCTTTCTATTTCACGTTTGCGACGGCTTATGATACGGCAACATTGAGCGCAGCCTTGCGCAAACACAGACTAAGATGCCGCAATAGTTCTCAGGCAACAGCCGAATTACCCACCGCGGAGAGCTGATTCGCGGCATAATTAACAACTGACATATGAGTTTGATAGAACAGTTGCGAGGCGCTATGGAAGAATCGATGCACGTCGGCGAGCAGGAAACGAGCCTACAGGACCAGTCCTATCACACCATTCGACGCAAAATCGTCTACCTGGACTACAAGCCGGGCGAAAAGCTGGGCGTCAAGCAACTTTGCGACGACCTGGATATGGGGCGCACCCCTGTGCGCGAGGCACTGGTGCGTCTGGCGCAAGAAGGCCTGGTGCGCACCGTGCCCCAGAGCGGTACCTACGTCTCACCCATCAACCTCACCCTTGCCGAGAGCGCCTGTTACATCCGCGAGCATCTGGAAAAGCAGGTGATTGTGGAGTGCTGTGCGCGCGCCACGTCGGCCGGCATCGAGCAGCTCGACCGCGCCATCGCGCTGCAGGAAAAGGCCATGGCCGAAGAGGATCGCATCGGCTTCTTTTTGAGCGACAACCTCATGCATCACATGATTTTTAGCATCGCATGTCGCAGCACCGTGTGGTCGTGGCTCGAAGAGACCAATGCCGACCTGGAGCGCTTCCGCTGGCTGCGCGCCGCCACGCAAGTTCTCGACAATCAGGACATCGTGAACGAGCACAAGCAGATTCGCCGCGCTATCGCCGGTCGCGACCCCATCGAAGCGAGCTTTTTGGTCAGCAAGCACCTGCACATGATGTTCCGCAACCAAACCGAGGTTCTGGACCAGTTCCCCGAGTACTTCGAGACCAGCAAGCTCCGCTAACCTGCCAAAACCACCACAAAGGGGACAGGCACCTTTGT
>WGSR01000286.1 GCA_014871545.1 Collinsella sp.
AAGCGAAGAGCTTTATGCCGATCAGGACAAGTTCAATGCCGCGCTGGGGGAATATAACGGCCTTAAGCAAGAACTGCCCAAGCTCGAGGACGAATGGCTGGAGCTTTCCACCCAGATCGAAGAGGAGACCGCGCGTGAATTCTCGTAAGGCCGCTGCCGTGGCGATGAGCGTCATCGCCATCGCCTGTCGCATCTGCGGCATCTTTATGAGCGCGATGACCGTGCTGCTGTGCTTTAGCGGCCTGACCGCCAAACTGCAGATCGTGGGCTTTGTCGTTGAGCTTTCACGCGCGCTGCCGAGCGCCATCGCCGGCTACGGCATCATCACATCGCCCTTTGGTGGCGTGTTCCGCCTGGATTACGCCATCGTCGCTGTGATCCTGTTTGTAATTGACTACCTGCTCACGCGCGCCTCGCGCCGCGTCCGCTAGGAGAGTGCCATGTCCAGCAGCTACCTCATGAACCTGCTCGCCAGCGCCGTCGCCGTCATCGTCGGCATCGTTATCCACGAAAGTGCACACGCCGCCGCGGCCTGGGCACTCGGCGATAAGACAGCCCGTTCGCGCGGTCGCGTGTCGCTCAACCCGCTCAACCATATCGACCCGTTTGGCACCATCATCCTGCCGCTGCTGATGCTCGCCGCCGGAGGCCCGGTGTTCGCCTTTGCCAAACCGGTGCCTGTCTACCTCAACAACCTCAAGCACCCCAAGCGCGACGAGGTCCTGGTGAGCGTTGCCGGCCCCGCATCAAACATCGCCCTCGCGTGCCTCGCTGCCGCTCTCATGCAAGTAACGTACGGCAACCTCTATGCAAGCATGCCCTTTGCCGTAGCGTCACAGATCATGAACTTCGGTGCCACGTTTATCGTGGTCAACTTGTCGCTCGCGTTCTTTAACCTCATCCCGATCCCGCCGCTCGACGGCTCGTCGATCATCGTGCCCTTCCTCAAGGGCACGGCGCTCAACAACTATTACCGCCTGCAGCAATACGCTATGCCCATACTCATCCTGGTTCTATACCTGCTGCCTATGTGGACCGGCATCGATGTAATCGGCCGCTATTTCGACGTTACCGTGTATCCGCTTGCTGAGCAGCTGCTCAACTTCGCAATCGCCGGCATCTAAGGTAAACTTACAGGTCGACCGTGCAAAACTGTCGCAATATGCACCCAAACCGCGCCGCGAAGGCGCCGTCAAAGGAGGTCGAAGATGTCGTATCGCGTGTCGACGCAGGTCTACAGCGGACCGTTCGACCTGCTGCTGCAGCTGGTAACCCGCCAAAAAGTAGATATCGGCGCCATCTCCATCAGCGAGGTGGCCGAGCAATACCTGGCCGAGGCCGAGCGCATCGAGGCGCTGGACCTGGACGTGGCGAGCGACTTTTTGCTGGTCGCGGCAACCCTTTTGGATATCAAGGCCGCCTCTCTGGTGCCGCAGGAGGCCCCGCGCAAAGTCGATGACGACGATGACGAGTTCGACGAAGACCTTGAGGAGCTCAGCACGCTTGACGGCGACGCGCTGCGTGAGGTCCTGATCCAGCGCCTGATTGCCTACAAGCAGTTTAAAGGCGCGGCTGCGGCCCTCGGTGCGCGCATGCAGGCCGAAAGCCGCATGCATCCGCGCGTGGCCGGCCCCGACCCCGAGTTCCTAGGCCTTATGCCCGACTACCTTGCCGGCATCACGCTGCGCGGTCTCGCCGTCATCTGTGCCGACTTGGACGGCAAGCGCCAGACCTTCCTGCTGGAGGCCGAGCATGTGGCGCCGCATCGCGTGCCGCTCGACCTGACCGTGGCCTCAGTCGACCGCTTTACCATGGCGCACCAAACCTGCACCTTCCGCGAGCTACTGGACGGCGATGCCACCACCGAGCAGCTCGTCGTCACCTTCCTGGCCATGCTGGAGCTCGCCAAGCGCGGCTCGCTCACGCTGAGCCAGGACGAGATCTTTGGAACCATCTGCATCAACCGAGTCGAGGGCGCCGAGGCATACGTGCCCGGCGAGGGCCCCGAGCTCACCGAATAGGAGCCGCAACCATGTCAACCCTTTCCACGCTGGAGGCAAACAGCCTCAAAGGCGCCCTCG
>WGSR01000287.1 GCA_014871545.1 Collinsella sp.
GCGAACGTCGCGATCGGACATAGCCTGTCGCAGGCGATCGCTAAACGTCTCTTGGTCCACTAGAACCTCCTTGCTGGCAAAGTTCAATTTATAGAACACGAATTGAACCAAGGTTCAGTTTAGCAAGCAGTATAGCGCCGTACCTCATTCGTAAGTTCAATTTCATAAGAAAACGTACCGAACTCCGAGATTTGCCCAAAGCGGACAATGACGTGCACACGTTTAGAGGTATTCAAGGAATCGAGCAGCGGCAAGAGAAACGTCAGCCGTGCGATATATCGCATTGATCTGCCGATGGGGATGTCCCTCGAGTGGTCGCACGGCAACATCGAACTGACAGCGGCGCAAGATGAGCGCGGGAAGAATGCTCACGCCCAAGCCGTCCTCGACCATAGCCATAATCGCATAGTCATCCCAAGTCGACAGTTTTGAGCGCACCGCCAGTCCCGCCCGACGAAACAACGGCGTAATCTCGTCATCGGTGCCGCGTTCTAGCAGGATAAACTGCTCGTTGGCCAAATCGGCAAGGGAAACGACCTCCGCGGTGGCAAGCGAGGAGTCCGCTGGCACCACGGCCATCAGCTCGTCTTGCACCAACGGTCGCGACGCCATGCCGGCGCCGCGTGGCTCGCGCGGAATAAAGCCCAGGTCGCAGCGGCCCTCTGCCACCCATTGTTCGATCTCTGAATAGTCGCCCATCAGCAACTCATAATCGACATCCGGATGATCGGCGCGAAAGCGCGCAATCACCGGCGGCAGCACGTGGGTCGCCACACTCGAAAACGTACCGATGCAGATTTTGCCGCGCATGAGTCCACGCATCTCATCCACCCGTCGCTGCAAGCGAGTGAATTCCTCGCAGAGCGCCTCGACAGCCGGCATGACCTGCCGCCCGTCGGCAGAAAGAGCCACGCCCTCGCGACTGCGGTCGAGCACCTTAAAACCCCAGTCGGCCTCAAGATCGGCCACCATACGGCTCACGCCCGACTGCGAATAGCTCAGGCGCTCGGCAGCACGCGTAAAGCTTCCGGCGCGCACCGTCTCCAGCAGCACCTGCATCTTTTGAATATTCGTTTCCACGGCACCCTTCCACCTTTGCATGAGTTTTTGTCATGTTCTCCATGCATTATATTCGCTTTTCTTCTAGAGCCAGTTCACCCATAGTGAACATGCTCAGATATAGAGGGGATGTCAGCGCATGAACAACGGACTGTTTACGTACTTAGCAGCATTGCTATTGTTTGGCTCCAACGGCATCATCGCCGCCGCCATCGCGCTGCCGAGCTCCGATATCGTGCTACTGCGCACGTTTTTGGGCGCACTCTCGCTTGTCACCATCCTCGCCATCACCCAACGCCATAAGTTGCAGGCGCCATCTCGCCCCCGCGAAGCCGCGGCCCTCCTCCTCTCGGGAGCCGCGCTGGGCACCAACTGGATTTTTCTGTTCCGCGCCTACCAGACGATCGGCGTCGGCGTATCCTCGCTGCTGTACTACTGCGGCCCCATCATCGTTATGGCGCTCTCCCCACTCATCTTTGGCGAAAAACTGACCGGCGGCAAAATCGCCGGGTTTATCGCCGTCGCCTGCGGCGCCTTCCTCATCGCGGCACAAAGTCTGGGCGGCAATATGCCCATTGCGGGTATCGCTTGCGGCATCGTCTCGGCCTTCTGCTGCGCATTGATGGTCATCGCCAGCAAGGGCGCGCCACACATCGAAGGCCTCGAGAACTCCACGCTCCAGGTGAGCGCCGCCTTTGTGACCGCGCTGGTCCTCACGCTCATCACGCAGGGTGCTCCCTCATTCCTGCCCGCCGGCGTCGCCGCCAGTATTGATTGGCGCGCCGTCGTCATGCTCGGCGTCGTCAACACCGGCATCGGCTGCCTGCTCTACTTTAGTGCCGTCGCCAAACTGCCCGTGCAGACCGTCGCCGTCGTCGGCTACCTCGAGCCGCTTTCGGCCGTCGTGTTCTCGGCCGTCCTTTTGGGCGAAACCATAACACCGGTCCGCCTGATGGGCGCCGCGCTTATCATCGGCGGCGCGATTTTTTGCGAACTCGCCGGCAA
>WGSR01000288.1 GCA_014871545.1 Collinsella sp.
CCAAGTCGCGCGCCGAAAGTGCACGCCGTCGCGCCAAAGACGAGCGCTTGGCAGTCGCAGCTCAATGGAACAAACGCATCCAGATCGCAGAGGCGAAGGGGAAGAACATGGACATCCGCAATCTCGAGGGCTCAACCGTCGCCCTAGTTACGCCGTTTAAAAAGGACGGCAGTGTCGACTTTGACGCGCTTGGGCGCCTTATCGATTTCCACCTGCAAAACGGCACCGACGCCATCCTCACCCTAGGCACCACCGGCGAGAGCGCCACGATGACCGACGACGAGGACAACTCCGTTGTCGCCGCGGTGGTCAAGCAAGTTGCAGGACGCGTCCCCGTCATCGCCGGCTCGGGCTCCAACTCCACGCAGACCATGCTCACCAAGTCGCTTACTTACCAGGGCTTGGGAGCCGACGGCCTGCTGCTCATTACCCCCTACTACAACAAGTCCAACGAAGAGGGTATCTATCAGCACTTTAAGACCGTCGCCGATGCCGTGGACATCCCCTGCATCCTGTACAACATCCCCGGCCGCTGCGGCTGCGGTATCAGCGAGCGCAACGTAGAGCGCCTAGCCGCGCACCCCAACATCATGGGCATCAAGGAGGCCTCGGGCAACGTCGCCTACGCGGCCAAGATCGCCCACCTGCTGTCCGACGACTTCCGCATGTACTCGGGCGAGGATGCACTCACAGTGCCGCTCATGAGCCTGGGCGCCTCGGGCACCATCAGCGTGTGGGCCGACGTGCAGCCGCAGCTTGTACACGACATGTGCCGCGCTTATCTGGACGGCGACGTAGCGCGCGCCCGCGATATCCAGATTGCCGGCCAGCCGCTCATCAACGCCCTCTTTAGCGAGGTCAACCCCATCCCCGTCAAGGAAGCGCTCGCCCAGATGGGCATGATCGAGGCAAACTACCGTATGCCGCTGTGCCCCATGGCAGACGACACGCGAGCCGCACTTACCGATGCTCTGAAGGGAGCTGGTCTACTTGATTAAGACCGTCATTATGGGAACGGGCCGCATGGGCTCGCTCATCCGCACCACCGCCGAGGGCGTTGTCGACGCCGCCGGTCAACCCGTTTTTGATATCGTGGCCCAGATTGGCTTCGATTTGAGCAAGCTCGAGAACGCACCGGCTGCCGATGTGATTATCGACTTCTCGAACGTCGCGACCTTCGATGCCGTCGTCGCCTATGTCGAGCGCACGGGCGCGGCGTTGGTCTCGGGCACCACAGGCTACACCCCCGAGCAGATGGACCGCCTGCGTGAGCTGGGCCAGAACACCCGCGTTATGCACTCGGGCAATTACTCCATCGGTATCGCAGCCCTGCGCCATCTGGTGGCGCAGGCTACCCGCGAGCTGCCCGGCTTTGACTGCGAAATCGTCGAGACGCACCACAACCAAAAGGTCGACGCCCCCAGCGGCACTGCCAAGCTGCTGCTCGACGCCGTCGTCGAAGCTGAACCCGAGGCAGGCTACCACCCCGTCTATGGCCGCGAGGGCATGTGCGGAGCACGCGATCCCAAGGAAATCGGTATGCACTCGCTGCGCGGCGGCACCGTCGCCGGCGTGCACGAGGTAAGCTTCTTTGGCCAGGACGAGGAGGTCACGCTCACCCACCGCGCCACGAGCCGTCAGATCTTTGTCAACGGCGCCTTGGCAGCCGCGCAGAAGCTCGTCACCCGCGAACCCGGCTTCTATACGTTCGACAAGGTCATGTTTGCCTAACCAGGTATCAACCGAATCCACCCAAAGGAGAGATAGCAAATGAGCAACGCAGCCGAGATGGATGCACAGGAGATTATCAACTACATCGCCACCGCGCCCAAAAAGACGCCCGTCAAGCTGTACGTGCGCGAGAAGCCGGGCATGAAGGTTGCCTGGGGCGACGCACATGTCTACGGCGGCCGTCGCGGCAAGACCGTCTTTGGCGACTGGGACGAGCTCAAGACCATCCTGGACGCCAATGCCGATTCCATCGATTACTACGACGTTGAAAACGATTGCCGCAACTCCGCCGTGCCCATGCTCGACCTCAAGGGCATCAACGCCCGCATCG
>WGSR01000289.1 GCA_014871545.1 Collinsella sp.
TGGACGAAATGCTCGATCTGTCCCGTGTCGTCGCTTTCTGCATCCGCCTCGAGCTCAATGCGCGTGACCGCTTGATCCCAATCGCGCACGACAGGCGCGGCGTTTACGGCAGTGGCCTTAACCTCGGCGCGTGCGAGCAGTTCGGCGTTGGTGACGATGGTGGCCGATGCGATAAATTGCGGCACGCCGCCCGCCTCAATGTTGCCGGCCGAGTCGAAGCAGGCATCCAGCGTATAAGGCGTATCTCCACCCAATGCGAGCTCAGAGCGCTGGAGCACATACTGGTCGCCATTGTTCACCGACATATTCCACGAATCGATGAGTGTGGGCCACGACCCCGACCAAGCCTTGGTGGTCCACTTGAACATTACGAACTGGAGTATCACATCGACATCGACGTCTGCACCTACGCGCAGTCGCGGAAGCTGGTGTCCATCTGCCTTCTCGTACCCAATGAACAGCGTGAGGGATGCGGCGCCGCGCACGGCAGACGAAGCGACGCCTGCAACGCCGGCGCCAAAGGTGACGGCGAGCCCGATCTGGATGGTGAACGAGCCCGACGTGTTTGAATAGTCGAGCGAAATGTTTTTAAAAAACGCCGCGCCGCTGCCGTGCGTGTGGGCACCCACGGCGAGCGCCAGCTTCGCCAGCACCCAGGGGTTGACGTTTAGGAAAAACGGCACCGGTCCTAGGGTAAACTGCTCGGTCCAATTGAGGTCGGTTCTTACCTGGAAGAGGGCCTTAATATTGCCGTATGCGGGGTCGTTGTTGTTGCCCCAGGTTTTGCCCACCCAATCGTAGGCGAGCGAGCCGTACAGCTGTGTGGCGATATCCATCGTGAACAGCGGCGTGCAATGGTGGCGAAGGAGCTTGGTGTTTCTTGGATCGGTGCCCGAACCGGCACTCATACTTTTGTACTGATTCCACTTCCCCTCCATTTCGTCGAGGTAGCGGTTTGCCTGCTTGGCACCCGACTCGCGCGGCGATTTCTTCCAGTATTCCGGATCAGGGTTGCCCGAATCGTTCATATAGCTGGCTGGTTTGTATCCTCCGCCAAACAGCACGTATCCAGCAAACGAGAAATCGAAGAGAATCGGAAATGTGGGCATCCAGCACGTGAACTTATTGCCGCCGATGCCGGGAAACGCTGCGGGGAAATCAAACGGAGTGATCTCTTGGTCCATGGTGGTGGGGACGATAGTGGTCGATCCGGATTCCGCCTTTGCCGCCGGCGCGGTAACAACGGCCATGGGGGAGAAGAGCGTGTAGGTTTTGCCCTGGTAATCGAGGACAAAGCGCAGCTTGCATCCTTCTTCCAGAAGGCTCGACGCTGCATCGAGGAACTTGTCTTCGAGCGTGAACGTCGCCAGATTATCCGCGCCCGATGCGCTGGCCGTGACTTGGCCAATCTGCGTGACGGTTTCGGATGAGCTGCCCGCAGCGGGCATCACTTTATTGATATGCAACGTTGCCTGCCCGCTCTGCGGCAGATGGGCCTGCACGGTAAAAGCGTGCGTGTCGGGCTGATCGTTTGCTGCTTCGTCCGCTGGCATTGCCATAAACGTGGCGTCGGCGTACTGGATGTCCCATTCGTCGAATGTGAGCTGGCGAAAGTACGGCTCGCCATCGGAGAGCGGACGTGTGGGTGCGGTAATGGCGGTGCCGCCTTGGACACGCGCGAGGGGAATCTCGACATCGCGGTAGCCCGCCATGCTAATGGAGATGCCGCCGTTGAAGTCGTAAGCGTCGAGAAGCGTCGCCTCGTCCACGTAGCCTTCCGAAAGCGGCGCGACCTCAAAGATGGCCGTGCCTTCGTCATCGGTAGTGGCGGTGAGCTGCTTGCCTGCGGCATAGCGCGATGTGAGTGTGACCTGGGCACCCGTGATGGGCGTATTCTTGTTGGCGACGTCGACCACGACCACACCGAACATGGTGCGCGAGAGAACGAGCACCCTGAAGGGGTCTTTTTCGTCGGCATGGGCTTCGGTGGGCGCGAACGGCAATATGAAGGCGTTTGCGCTTCCCGGCACGCGCGGCAACATAATGCTCGC
>WGSR01000029.1 GCA_014871545.1 Collinsella sp.
AATGGGCCGTGTCCGAGATGGAGCGTCGCCTGAAGGTCTTCGAGCGCCTTAACGTTCGTAAGATTTCGACCTATAACGAAAAGCAGGCCGCCGGCGAGTTTGAGCATTACGACAACCCGCCGCAAAAGATGCCCTACTTGGTCATCATCATTGACGAGCTCTCGGACCTGATGATGGTCGCCGGTAAGGATGTCGAGGCCTCGATCGTGCGTATTGCTCAGCTGGGCCGTGCCGCCGGTATCCACCTTATCGTGGCCACGCAGCGCCCGAGCTCCAACGTGGTGACGGGCCTCATTAAGGCCAACATCACCAACCGTATCGCCTTTAACGTTGCCACGGGCATCGACTCGCGCGTCATCATCGACCAGATGGGTGCCGAAAAGCTCACCGGTTTGGGCGACATGCTGTTCTCCAAGGTCGACTGGGGCAAGCCTCGCCGTATTCAGGGCTGCTTTGTCTCGGACGACGAAATCAACGAGATTGTCGAGTTCGTCAAGTCGCAGAGCGAGCCCGACTACCACGAGGAGATCCTGTCTGCCGTGGCGCCCGCTTCGATGTCCATGGCGGGTGGCGGCATTGTCCGCACCGGAGTCGCCGAGCCGCAGGACGACGACCCGCTCATTTGGGAAGCCGCCCATATTGTGGTGGAATCGCAGCTGGGCTCCACATCTGGCCTGCAACGCCGTCTGAAGGTTGGCTATGCGCGTGCCGGGCGTATTATGGACATGCTGGAAGAAAAGGGTGTCGTCGGCCCGCCCGACGGTTCTAAGCCGCGCGAGGTCCTGTTGGACGAGGAGGGGCTTGCCGCGCTGGAGTCTGTCGACGCCGAGATGGCACGTGAAGATCGTGAGTTTGGAGGATTCTGATGGCTGCACGCTTTGGTGACATGCTGCTCGAGCAGCGTCGCCGAATGGGCCTTTCCATTCAGCAGGTCGCCAACACCATCAAAATCAGGCCGCAGATCATCGAGTTTTTCGAGACCGGTAACTTTGCTTCGATGCCGCCGCGCGGCTATGCGCAGGGCATGATTTCGAGCTATGCTCGCTTTTTGGGCCTCAATCCGCGCGAGGTCGTCAATGCCTACTTTGACGACCTGATGGCATACGAACGTGAGACGTCGCAGCAGGGCGGTCGTTTTCAGGACGCCGCCGGCTACGTCAATTCACGTTCCTCGGTCGATAACGGGCGCTTCCTGATGGTTCAGGGCGGTCGTTCGACCCGCTATGGACAGCGTCCTCAGCAGGCCGGTTATATTACCGAGACGGGTTCAGGCGAGGAGATTCGCTCACAGCGTGACCGGTTCCGCAGTACGCCGATGCCCGAGGACCGTGCACTTCCCGCTGCCCGCGGCGTGGCGCGTGACCCTCGTGCCGGCTACGGCGACGGCGGCTATTCCGATCGCGGTTACCGTGGTGTCTCCACCGGACGCTCTCGCGGTGGCTATGCGGATGCCGATACCACGCAGGTGACGCCGCGTCTTCGCTCTCAATCACAGCCGTATGGCCAGCGCTCTTCGGCTCCGCGTTCGGGCCAGCGTGGCTATCAAGGCCGCGGTGAACTTGCGCCCCGCTCGGGTCAGCGCAGCCTTCAGGGCCAGGGTGGCTATCGCGGCCGTTCCGATAGCAATCGTGGTCGTATGCCTCAGGGGGGCGGCCGCAACAGTTCCAGTCGTGGACGCGGCGGATCACGTGCTCCTCAAAACAACGGGCTCGATCCGCGTATCGTCTACGCCGGCATCGGTGCCGTGGCGTTGCTGTTGATTGTGCTCATCGTGGTGCTTCTGCGCGGCTGCGCATCTTCGGCGCCCGAGACCACGCCCGAGACGCCCACTGCCACCAAGACGACGACTAAGAAGTCTTCTAAGAAGACCGAAACGGTCGACGAGGATGAAGACACCGATGAGGCGACGGATGAGTCGACTGATTCGGACGCCACCAAGACGACGGCCAAGAAGGAAGAGAACGAGGTCACGAAGGTCAAGGTCTCCGTTGCCAAGGGAAAGACCGCGTGGATTGAGGTCAAGGTCGACGGAAAGTCGGTCTATGGCGCCCAGGCGACTGGCCCCTTTGAGCAGGAGTACACGACCTAGTCCTCGATCGAGATCTACACGTCCACGCCTTCCGATGTCACCGTTACCAAGAACGGTGAAAAGGTCCGTTACGATACCAAGACCTCGGGCGTGGCGCGCGTGACGATCACCGTTCCCAAGAAGGAGACGTCTGATTCCGAGAATGGTGAAAGTTCTGATGGTACCGACACCACCGATGGTACCGATACCACCGACGGTACCGATGCCCAGTCCACGGATGGCGCCGATACCGCAACTGACGGTCAGACACCCACCGATTCTACCGACAATTCGTACGATAGCTACTAGGCCGCTCGTACGCGAAAGGAAACATCATGGCTAAAGATTCCAGCTTCGACGTCGTGTCCGAGGTCAACATGCAAGAGGTCGACAACGCGTTCCAGCAGACCACGCGCGAGATTTCCCAGCGCTATGACCTTAAGGATTCCGGCGCCACGATTGAGCTTTCGAAGGGCGACAAGCTCTTTACGATCAACGCCCCGGCCGACTTTGTCTCCAAACAGATTGTCGACGTGCTGAGCTCCAAGCTCATCAAGCGCGGCATCGACCTCAAGGCTGTCTCGTGGGATGCTCCGCAGGCGGCATCGGGCGGCACCGTGCGCGTGCTCGGCCATATCGTCGAGGGTATCGACCAGGCGACCGCCAAGAAGATCAACAAGGACATCAAGGATCAAAAGCTCAAGGTCAAGGTGACCATCGAGGCCGACAAGCTGCGTGTTTCCTCTGCTTCGAAGGACGCGTTGCAGACCGTGATCCAGTTCCTGCGTGACCAGGACTACGGCCAGCCGCTGCAGTTCACCAACTACCGCTAATATCAATCGAAAGGACTGCTCTCCAACATGGATACACCGTTGGGCTCCGTGCTCTACATCACCCTCGGGTGCGCTAAGAACGAGGTTGACACCGACCGCATGCGTTCTCTTTTGACCGCCGCGGGCTACGAGGAGGCATTCGACCCGCAGGATGCCGATATCGCCATCGTCAATACTTGCTCGTTCCTCGCCTCCGCAACGTCCGAGAGCATCGAGACCACGCTCGAGCTCGCCAACGAGGTTCAGGACGGCGTTCGTTCTTGCCCCATCGTCATGTGCGGCTGCGTGCCGTCGCGCTATGGCGATGACCTGCCTGACGAGCTGCCCGAGGTCGCTGCCTTTGTGAAGGCCGACGAGGAAGATGGCATCGTGGCGGTCATCGATGGCGTGCTGGGTGTCGAGCGTGAGATTGCAGCCTATATCCCGCAGGTCAAACGTACCGTCGAGGGTGCTGTCGCCTACGTCAAGATTTCCGATGGCTGCAACCGCTTCTGCAGCTTCTGCATGATTCCCTACATCCGCGGCCGCTATCATTCGCGCAATGCCGAGAGCATCATCTCCGAGGTGCGCGACCTGGTTGCCGGCGGTGTGCGCGAGATCGTGCTGATCGGCCAGGACACGGGCATCTGGGGTACCGACTTTGCCGACGAGGACGTCGCCGATGGCTCGCCGCGCAATCTGGCGCAGCTGCTGCGTGCCGTCGCCGAGGCCGTGCGCCCGCACAACGTCTGGGTCCGCGTGCTCTATCTGCAGCCCGAGGGCATGACTGACGAACTCATCGAGACGATTCGCGATACGCCCGAGGTGCTGCCCTATATCGATATCCCCGTGCAGCACTGCGACGCGCGCATTCTCAAGGCCATGCGTCGCTCCGGTTCGCGCCAGGAGCTCGAGGATCTGTTCCGCGACCTTCGCGAGCGCATCCCCGGCATCGTGATTCGTTCCACGGCCATGGTCGGCTTCCCGACCGAGACCGACGACGAGTTCCGCGACCTTATCGACTTTATGGACACCGTCGGCTTTGACTACACGAGTGTCTTTGCCTACTCGCGTGAGGAAGGCAGCCTGGCCGCCAAGATGGAGGGCCAGGTCGATGAGGAGGTTAAGCTCGAGCGCGCCCAGGAGGCCATGGACCTGGCCGAGTCGCTCGGTTTTGCCGCCACCGCCGCACATGTGGGCGAGCGCGCCCAGGTAATCGTCGATGGTATCGAAGAGACCGAGGATGGCGCCGAGCTGATCGGCCATGCCTGGTTCCAGGCGCCCGATTCCGATGGCGCGGTGCATCTGGACGCCAGCGAGGCGTCCGTGGGCGATATTCTGACCGTCGAGTTTACCGATAGCTTCTGCTATGAGCTTATCGGTCATGTTGTGGAGTAGGAGAGCGTCGTGGCTAACGAGAGCAATAAGGAACTGACGAGTGTCTGGACGCCCGCCAACATCGTGACGTGCGTGCGCATCGTCTTTATCCCGGTGTTCATGATTGTGTCGGCGCTTTCTCACACGAGTGTTGCCGGTACGGATTGGAGCACCTTCGACGGCCCGCTCGCTGCCGCTGCCTTCATTCTGTATGTGATCCTGTCGTGCACCGATAAGGTCGACGGTTATCTGGCGCGTTCGCGCAACGAGATCACCGACTTCGGTAAGTTCTTGGATCCCATCGCCGATAAGCTGCTGGTGTTCTCGGCCCTGCTGCTGTTCTTGGATTTTGGCATGGTGACCGTGTGGTCCGTGTTTATTATTCTGTTCCGCGAGCTGCTGGTGAGCGCCCTACGCATGGTTGCGAGTGCGGCCGGCGTGGTTGTTGCGGCCGATAAGCTCGGCAAGTACAAGACGGCAACCACGATGGTCTCCATCTGCGGTTACCTGTGCGTTTTTGCTATGGCCGGCTTGCACCTTGGCCCGGTGGCGCTGACGCTCGGCATCTACTCGGTGTCGCGCTTCTTGTACGCCGTTGCCGTTGTCCTGACCGTTATCTCGGGCGCCCAGTACTTCTGGAACTGCCGCAAGATCGTCTTTTCGGTCTAGGTCCTGGTGGGTATGACGGACTCTTTTGAGCAGATTTCCGCACATAACGAGGAGCTGGCGCGTGATATTGTTGAGCGCGCGAGCGCTCGGGGCGTGACGGTTTCGACGGCTGAGTCGCTGACGGCGGGTATGATCGCCTCGACGATTGCCGATATCCCGGGTGCGTCGGCGGTGCTGCGCGGCGGTGCGGTGACCTATTGCGATGAGATTAAGCATCGCGTTCTTGGTGTTGAGCAGGAGACGCTCGACCGCTATACCGCGGTGTCGCATCAGACTGCGCGTGAGATGGCGGTGGGTTCGCTGGAGCTGTACCAGAGCGATATTGCAGTGAGCGCAACGGGTTATGCCGGCCCCAGCGGTGGCACTGAGGACGATCCGGCTGGCACTTTCTATATTGGCTGGGCGTATCGTTCCGCCGATGGGGGCGTGCCGGTCGTGGACTCTGTGCGTTGCCACTATGAGGGCGACCGTTCGTGTGTTCGTGCCCATGCGGTCGCGGAGGCACTGGGTCGCATTGTCTGCGTGCTCGATTCTATGGAATAGACGTGTTTTAAGGGGCCTTCGGGCCCCTTAATTGTGGAGATAGGGACCCTAGGCTCATTTGGCGTTTGTGCTGGTTGTAGATGTATTTTTGCCTGCCTTGTTCATATTTGGTCCTTTGTGGTCAAGTATTTGGTCAGTGTTTGGTCGGCGTTTGGTTGGGTTTTGGAAAGACCGCCTGCATATGATTGGCCTGAACGGTTGACCACGAACAGCCGTTCGTTTATTATCGATGCAGGTTGTTAAGAGGAGGGCTATTCATGGCCAAGAATTCAGGTCCCGTACGTACCGTTCATGCTCGCACGACGGGTAAAGAGCGCGATGAGATGATCGCCACCACCAAGGCCGAGATCGAGAAGAAATTCGGCCAGGGTTCCATCATGAGGTACGGCGACGGTGGTCCCGAGCTCGAGGTCGAGGCCATTCCCACGGGCGCCCTGGCCCTCGATGCCGCGCTGGGTATCGGCGGCGTGCCGCGCGGCCGTATCGTCGAGATTTACGGTCCTGAGTCCTCCGGTAAGACGACGCTTTCGCTCGAGATCCTGGCCGAGGCCCAGGCAATGGGTGGCGTTGTGGCATTTATCGATGCCGAGCACGCGCTTGATCCCACGTATGCCGCGCGCATCGGCGTGGATATCGACGAGGTGCTCATTTCCCAGCCCGACACGGGCGAGCAGGCGCTCGAGATTGTTGACATGCTCGTGCGTTCCGGCGCCATCGATGCCATCGTCGTCGACTCCGTCGCCGCGCTGACCCCGCGTGCCGAGATCGAGGGAGAAATCGGCGATACTACGGTCGGTCTTCAGGCTCGCCTGATGAGCCAGGCGCTCCGCAAGCTCGCCGGCTCGCTGTCCAAGTCCAACACGACGTGCATCTTCATTAACCAGCTGCGTGAGAAGATCGGCGTCATGTTCGGCAACCCCGAGACTACGACGGGCGGCCGCGCCCTTAAGTTCTTCTCTTCGGTGCGTATCGACATTCGCCGTATCGATAGCATTAAGCTTAAGGACGAGGTTATCGGTAACCGCGTGCGCGCCAAGGTCGTTAAGAACAAGGTGGCAGCTCCGTTCCGTTCTGCTGAGTTCGACATCATGTACGGTACGGGCATCTCTAAGGAGGGCTCGATTCTGGACATGGCTGTCGAGTGCGGCATCTGCAAGAAGATGGGCTCCTGGTTTGCCTATGGCGAGGACAAGCTCGGCAACGGTCGAGAGGCCGCCAAGGCTTTCCTGCGCGAACACCCCGATTGCGCCGACGAGATTGAGCATAAGGTCCGCCTTGCCTGCGGACTTGAGTTTGATGACGATGCTCCGTCCGAGGTCGAGCTGACCGATCAGCCTGCGCCTGAGGAGTTTGACGAGCTTTACGCCATCGATGGTTCCGCCATGCTCGATGATGACGACGAGTAGCGGTTACGCTCATGTCGTATACGGTGACCGAGGCCACGGCCGTCTTTCCCGATAAGAAGGCGGCTTCCTCGTTCTCGAGCGGGTATGCGTCCAAAAAGCCTTGCGCACATATCGATTGTGAGCTTGAGGGCGGTTTTGAGCGGTCCATTTGGATTCCCGTGCGGGTCGCGCGGCTGTATGTCAAAAACCGCCCCGATCTTCCCTGTGATTGGGACAACTTTCGTGAGGCGGTGCAGCTCATCGAGCGTAAATGTGCACTTACCATGGTGACCGAGATGCTATCGCGCCACGACCATGCGACGGGTGAGGTCCGTGACAAGCTGGCTCGCTACGGCTTTCACCAGCCCGCGATCGATTTCGCCGTTGAGCGCGCCATTGAGTATCACTTTTTAGACGAGAACCGCTTTTGCTCGTACTTTATCGAGGAGCGCAAGCGGCGCGGTTGGGGACAGCGCAAAATCGAGACCGAGCTCAAGCGCCGTCATGTCGTGCTCGATGACATTCCCGGTTATCCCGAGGATTATTTTGCCGTCGAAGACGATTTGGCGCGTGCGTCAGCCCTGCTCGCCAAGCGTCGTGTTCCAGAGACGCGCGGATTCGAAAAACTGGTTCGGTTTTTGATGGGCAAAGGCTTCTCGTATCACATCGCCGCCGATGCTGTTAAGGCACGTCTCGATGCCGAACGCGAGGAATGTGCGGTTTAGGCGTATGCGTTTTGTGGCCCTGCCGTTCACCGCGTTTTAGCCGCCGTGCCGGGGCTATTTATTTGACAGTTGTTGTGGTTCAACGTACGATAAACACTGTCATTTGCTTTGTGATATGTGCTCATCTGTGATGAGTTTGTTTATATGTTTATCTGTATCCGACCCGCATAAGCTGCGCCCATATTACTCAAATGTCGCGAGCCGTTCGTAAGGACGGTTCGCTTTGTTGTGTAACGAATCCATAAAAAGGAGTGAGCATGCCTATCATCGCAGCGTTCGTTGGCATCGTTTTGGGTGCCATCGCCGCCATTGCCTACATGCGCACCGCCAAGCAGGGTAGTCTTCACGAGGCCGACGAAAAGATTCAGTCGGCACACGCACAGGCTGAGTCCCTGATCGGTGATGCTAAGCGTCAGGCCGAGACCCTCAAAAAAGAGGCTCTGCTCGAGGCTAAAGAGGAGATCATCAAGAACAAGCAGGCCGCCGAGGCCGAGGATAAGCAGCGTAAGAGCGAGATTCGTACGCTCGAGAACCGTGTGATGCAGCGCGAGGAGTCCCTTGATCGCCGAAACGACGCTCTCGACAAGCGTGAGCACCAGCTGTCCAGCCAGGCCGGTCAGGTCGAGAAGCGCTCCCGCGAGCTCGAGGAGCTCTGCGCCAAGCAGACCTCTGAGCTCGAGCGTATCGCCGACCTGACCCGCGAGGACGCCCACAAGGAGCTCCTCGATAAGGTTCGCGGCGAGGTCACCCACGAGGCTGCCACGATCATTCGCGAGTCCGAGCAGCAGGTTCGCGCCGAGTGCCACAAGACCGCCCAGGAGATTCTGTCCCTGGCGATTCAGCGCTGCGCTGCCGACCACACAGCCGAGGTCACCGTTACCTCCGTGCACATTCCCTCTGATGACCTCAAGGGCCGTATCATCGGTCGCGAGGGTCGCAACATCCGGACCTTCGAGCAGGTTTCCGGCGTCAACCTCGTGATCGACGACACGCCCGAGACTGTCGTTCTTTCGAGCTTCGACCCGGTCCGTCGTGAGACCGCCCGTGTTGCCCTCGAGAACCTCATCGCCGACGGCCGCATTCACCCCGCCCGCATCGAGGAGATGTATCACAAGGCTGCCGACCTGGTTCAGCAGCGCGTGCGCGAGGCTGGCGAGCAGGCTGCCTTCGATACCGGCATCCACGACCTGCATCCCGAGATCGTCAAGACCCTTGGTGCCCTGCGCTACCGTACCTCGTTTGGTCAGAACGTGCTTCAGCACTCCCTCGAAGTCTCTGACCTGTGCGGCGTGATGGCTTCCGAGCTTGGCCTGGACGTTGTGACCGCCAAGCGCGCCGGCCTGCTGCACGACCTGGGCAAGGCAATCGACCATGACGTCGAGGGCCCGCATGCCGTCATCGGCGCCGAGCTTGCCCGCCGTTATGGCGAGAAGCCCGTTATCGTCCACGCTATCGAGGCTCACCATGCCGACGTCGACCCCAACACGGTGCTCGATGTCCTGGTACAGGCCGCCGATGCTGTCTCTGCCTCTCGCCCCGGTGCCCGTCGCGAGTCTGCCGAGAACTACATCAAGCGTCTTGAGAAGCTCGAGGAGATCGCCAACTCCCATGATGGCGTCGAGCGTACCTATGCCATGCAGGCTGGTCGCGAGGTCCACGTCATGGTTCAGCCGGACAAGATCTCCGATGCCCAGTCCACGGTCCTGGCTCACGATATCGCCCATCAGATCGAGGAAGAGATGGAGTATCCCGGTCAGGTGCGCGTCGTCGTGATTCGCGAGAGCCGCGCTGTCGATATCGCTAAATAACATGAGCGACGCGAACGAGCTCATCTCATTTATCGCGTCGATGTCGGGGGAGGGCAACCTTCGCGTCGAGGAGAACCTTGGCGAGGGTTATGTCCGCCTCCGCGTTTCGGAGGCCGAGAGGCGCCAGGCAAAGCACGACATTCAGCATGTCGAGGATATCGTCATTGAAATGCTCCGTAATGCTCGCGATGCTGGCGCCGACAAAGTCTATCTCGCTACGACCAAGGAAGATGGCGTCCGCACGCTTGTCTTTCTGGATAACGGTTCGGGCGTTCCGCAGGATATGCAAGAGCGAATCTTCGATGCCCGCGTTACCTCCAAGCTCGAGAGCATGAAGATGGACCGTTGGGGCGTTCACGGTCGTGGCATGGCATTGTTTTCGATCAAGCAGAACACCGACGAGGCCCGTGTGGTCACGTCCGGTGTCGATCTTGGCTCGGCCTTTAAGGTGAGCGTTGCGGCCGACCGCCTCAGCGAGCGTGCCGATCAGTCCAGCTGGCCCCAGGCCGTCAAGGATGAGGATGGACGTTATGTCTGTGCTCGCGGTCCGCATAATATTATTCGCGCTGCTTGTGAGTTTGCGCTCGAGGAGTTGCGTGGTTGCGATGTCTATCTTGGTTCTCCGTCTGAGATTGCCGCGACCCTTTATGCTCAGGCGTCAAGTCGGCTCGATACGTCGCGTCTCCTGTTCATTGATGACGAGAGCGAGCTTCCGGTTGTCGATCGTTTAGGCCTTGCCTCTGATGCCGAGGACTTTATCCGTATCTGTTCGGGTTTGGGTCTTGAGATGTCCGAGCGCACGGCCCATCGCATTTTGGCAGGGCAGATTAAGCCCGTTCGCGGTGTGACCGCGCGTCTGCTGCGCGAGCGTGATTCGTCCTCGCATGCGCCGGCTCCTGTCGATCTTGCGAAGGATCGTCGCGGGCTACGTATTGCCAAGGATGACATGGCACAGTTTTCGCGTGCTGTGGAGCGTGACTTTAATGACCTTGCCGCCCGGTACTATCTCAACCTTTGCGGCGACCCAAAGATTCGTGTTTCGCGTGATCGAATCACTGTGACCTTCGATCTTGCCAAAGAGGAATAGTGCCTTTACCGAGTCCACTCGGTACGATACAGTTATTGCAGTTAAAACGTACTTTTAAACGCAGGAGTTTCTTCATGGATTGCCTGAAGGTATCAAGCAAATCATCGCCCGCGTCCGTTGCCGGCGCCATTGCCGGCATGGTCAAGGATGGTGTACCCGTCAACATCCAGTGTGTCGGCGCTGGTGCTGTCAACCAGGCCATTAAGGCCGTGGCTATCGCGCGCGGTTTTTTGATTCCAACCGGTTTTGATATTTCCTGCGCGCCCGTGTTCTCTGACATCCTCATTAACGGGGAGTCGCGCACGGCCATCCGCCTTTCTATCTACGTTCACCAGATCAATCGAGCTGCTATGGATAACGTCGTCATGGATGATGTTAAGCCTGTGGCATAGCTTCTGTTTGCCTCGATTCGCCTCCCTTCCATCGTTAGGACTTATGCACATGGACCAGCGTTCCGTACGCGATATTCTTGCCGGTAAAACCTACTTTATCCGCACCTTTGGCTGCCAGATGAATCAGCACGACTCCGAGCGCGTGAGCGGTCTGCTCGATTCGTATGGTTGCCTCATGGCGCTCGATCTTGAGCATGCCGATATCGTTGTTTTCATGACATGCTGCGTGCGCGAGGCCGCCGATACTCGCCTGTACGGTCAGTGCAATTCCTGCAAAAGCCTGCCGCCTTCGCCTTCGGGCAAGCGTGTGGTTGCCGTGGGCGGCTGCATCGCGCAGCGTGATGGCGAGGGACTGCTCACCAACGTCGATAACGTCAATGTCATCTTTGGCACGCATTCTATCGCACATGTGGCCGAGCTTATTGCCGAGGCGTTCCTTGACGGCAAGCGTCATATCCGCACCAATGAGCATGAGGATACGGATGTCATGAGCATGCCGTGGCATCGCGAGACCCAGTATCACGCCTGGGTGCCCATCATGACGGGCTGCAATAATTTCTGCACCTATTGCATCGTGCCGTACGTGCGCGGTCGCGAAAAGAGCCGCCCCTTCGAGGAGATTGTCGACGAGGTGACTGGTTTGGTGCGCCAGGGCGTGCGTGAGATTACGCTGCTAGGCCAAAACGTTAACTCATATGGT
>WGSR01000290.1 GCA_014871545.1 Collinsella sp.
GCCGAGAAGGTGCTGCCGGCAAACCTGTGCCCGCTCATCAAGTCGACCTACGGATTTGCCTACTCGCAAAAGTGCCCGTTTACGTACTTTAGCGACATGATCATCGGTGAGACCACCTGCGACGGCAAAAAGAAGATGTACGAGCTCCTCAACGAGCTCAAGCGCACGCACATCCTGCATCTTCCGCAGGGCTGCGATCGCGCCTACGAGCGTGAGGGCTGGTACGAGGAATGCCGCATGCTCAAGGAGGAGCTCGAGAACTTCTACGGCATCACGATTACCGACGATGACCTGCGCGCTGCCGTTCGTCGTCGAAACCGCCTGCGTGCCGCGCAGCTGGAGATGTTTGCGCTGCAGGCCAACCAGCCGGCGGCCATGAGCGGCGTCGACCTGATGAGCACCATGTTCGCTGGTACGTTCAGCTTTGATATCGAGGCCTATACGGAGCAGCTGGAGCAAAAGGTTGCCAGGCTGCACGAAGCCTACGACGCGGGTGAGCGCCCGGTCGCGGCGGATGCCAAGCGCATCCTGATCACCGGTTGCCCGGTGGGCGGCGTGATCAACAAGATCGGTCGCACCATCGAGTCCAACGGCGGCGTGGTCGTGTGCATGGACGACTGCTCGGGCGAGCGCACGGCGGCCATGATGATCGATCCGGATGCGCCCGATATCCTGCGCGCCATTGCCGATCGCTACCTGGACATTAACTGCTCGGTCATGACGCCAAACGACGGTCGTATGGAAAACACACTGGCCATGTGCGAGAAGTACCACGTCGATGGCGTTGTCGAGAGCGTGCTGCAGGCGTGCCACACCTTCAACGTTGAGAGTGCTCGTATGCAGGAGGCCATTGAGGGTGCGGGCATTCCGTACATGAAGATCGAGACCGACTATAGCAATGGCGACATGGGTCAGATCGAGACCCGAATCGCCGCCTTTATCGAGACGCTCTAGCTTCCTCAGGCACCGGATCTTGCCCCTCAAACCGTCGCTTGCGTACCAAAGTACGCTGCGCTCCTCTTTCGGGGCAATCTCCGGCACCTGAGAAACCTAGAGCTAAGGCGCCTGAACGCTTTGATGTTTAGATTGGGAGAGAGCCATGATGGGGATCGGAATCGATATCGGGTCTACGGCGGCAAAGGCTGCTATGGTCGATGGAGAGGGTTCGGTGGCGTGGACGTGTGTGCAGCCAACCGGGTTCTCGTCGGTCGATGCAGCCGAGCGCTTGCGCGAAGAGCTTACTGCGGCTGGCTATGACGTGACGGCCGACGATGTTCGCGTGGTCGCAACGGGCTACGGCCGCATCGCGGTGCCCTACGCGAACAAGGTCGTGACTGAGATCACCTGCCACGGCATCGGCGCCGCGCACCTGTTTGGCGACCACGGCACCGTGATTGACGTGGGCGGCCAGGACACCAAGGTTATCCAGCTCAAAGGCGGCCGCGTGGCCAAGTTCGCCATGAACGACAAGTGCGCCGCCGGCACGGGGCGCTTTCTGGAGATTATGGCCGATCGCCTGGGTATTTCTCAGCAGCAGATGGCAGATCTCGCTCGCTCCGGCGAGTCGACCAAGATCAGCAGCATGTGCACGGTCTTTGCTGAAAGCGAGGTCATCAGCTTAATCGGTCGTGGCGAGCCACGCGAGAACATCGCGCGCGGCGTGATCGAGAGCGTCGTATCGCGCGTGGCGACTATGGCCTCGCAGGCGGAGGGCGCCCCGTACTACCTGACTGGTGGTCTGTGCGAGAACGCCTACGTTGTGGAGCGGCTGGGCGCGTTGCTGGGGTCTCCGGTGACCACCGCGCCTCAGGCTCGTTTTGCCGGCGCCATCGGTGCGGCCATTCGTGCCCAGGCCCTCGCGTAGGGGATCGGCGCGGTATGCCGTCCGCTCCCGGTGCCGCCATGCGTATACTGAGAGGAACTGATTGAACGATGAGAGGAGGAATCGATGGCTGACGATCTTATCAAGCTCACGCAGATGACCGCTGCCTCTGGTTGAGCCGCTAAGTTGGCTCCTGGAGCCCTCGCCCAGGTCCTGGGCGACTTAC
>WGSR01000291.1 GCA_014871545.1 Collinsella sp.
CCTCAAACTGATCCTCTACCGACAACGTAGACCCCCATCACTCAAAATCTTCTTGGCCCAAATCGGCATATAGCCTGCGTTTGCGAATGTAGCCGAGCACGGACTCGCTCGTAAGATAGCGCACGCTCATACCGCGGGCAACTCGCTTGCGAATGTTCGTCGAGCTGATCGCCAACGCCGGAATCTGAATATAGCGCACGTCGAACGGCAGCCCCGACTCTTTGATTCGGGCACGCGCCGTATCGATATCAAAGCCCGGTCGTGTCGCCGCAATAAAGGTAGCAAGCTCAGCGATTCGTTCGGCATCATGCCAGGTCACGATATCGATAATCGCGTCGGCGCCCGTAATAAAGTAGAGCTTTACCTGCGGCGGGTAAAAGTCGCGAAGGGCATGAAGCGTATCGGCCGTATAGGTTACGCCCGGACGGTCGATCTCGAACCGGCTCGCCAAAAAGGCCGGGTTCGCGGCGGTGGCGAGGACCGTCATGGCATAACGGTCCTCGGCAGGCGTCACCGGCTTGTCAAGCTTAAAGGCAGGAGAGCCCGCCGGCATAAAGAGCACAGCGTCCAAGTCGAGCGACTCGCGCGCCTGCTCGGCGGTCACCAGGTGCCCGTAATGGATGGGATCAAAGGTGCCACCCATAATGCCGAGCCTAAACTCCTGCCCGTCCTCTAGAGGAAGCTCGGGCAAACCGATTCCACCGCGCAACGACATGGCTTACTCGCCCTCCGAGGTCTCGGCATCGTCCTCGGCATCCGCCGCATCGACAACCTCGACGCCCTCATCCGCAGCATCAGTTACGTCAATGGCCTCAACGGCAACGTCCTCGCCAGCATCCTCGAGCTCCTCGTACTCCGAGAAGTCCTCAGCGCCCTCAAAGTCAAAAGCACGCTGGCAAATGCGGACCTCGTCGCCCGCACGGCAACCGGCCTTCTCGAGCGCGTCGTCAACACCCATACGAGCAAACTTATGCTGCAGGTAAATGACGGCTTCCTCGTTTTCCCAGTCGGTCTGGATGACCATGCGCTCGATGGCACGACCGACCACGCGGAAGGCACCGGGCTCTTCCTGGACAATGCGGAAACGCTTCTCTCGCTGCAGGCGACGGCGCTCCCATTCATCGTCGCGCAGAACGACCGGCTCATCGGAGACCGCCAACTCGGCGCGCAGCTTAGCCACCTGCTCGCCCACGGCAAGCATCAGCGTATTAAGGCCGGCGCCCGTCACAGCAGACACGGCAAAGAACATATGGCCATCATCGAGCGCTGCGCGCTTGAGGTCGGCAATCTTGTCGGCCGTGCCCGGCGCGTCGCACTTGTTGGCAACGACGATCTGCGGACGCTCAGAAAGCTCAGCGCCATACTGCTCGAGCTCACGGTTGATGATATGGTAATCCTCGACCGGATCGCGATCCTCAAAACCACCCGTCATGTCAACGACGTGCATAATCAGGGCCGTACGCTCAATGTGGCGCAGGAACTGGTGACCCAGGCCCTTGCCCTCGCTCGCGCCCTCGATAAGACCGGGGACGTCGGCAACGACGTAAGAATATTCGCCGGCACGCACCATGCCGAGGTTCGGCACGAGCGTGGTAAACGGGTAGTCGGCAATCTTGGGACGGGCGGCACTCATGCGCGCGATGAGCGATGACTTACCCACCGAGGGAAAGCCCACGAGCGCGGCATCGGCCATAAGCTTCATCTCGAGCTCGATCCAGTGTTCCTCGGCAGGCTCGCCGAGCTGGGCAAACGCGGGCGCGCGACGCACGGACGTCACAAAGTGCGTGTTGCCCAGACCGCCGGCACCACCGGGGGCCACGACAACGCGCTCGCCGTCGTGCACCAGGTCGGCAATCTCGAACATAGGGGTCTGCGTCTCGGGTTCGAGCTCGCGGACTACGGTACCCATAGGGACCTTGAGAATCAGGTCCTCGCCGCTCTTGCCGTTACGACGGGCACCCTGCCCGTGCGTGCCGCGCTCGGCGCGAAAGTGATGCTTAAAGCGGTAATCGATCAGCGAAGACAGCTGAGCATCGGCCT
>WGSR01000292.1 GCA_014871545.1 Collinsella sp.
AGTTTCTGTCGAGTCGGTGCTTCTTGCGGGTTGCCCGTATAATGGGTTGCGTATGAACCGCAACCAAGGAGTTCCAGTTTATGGACCAGAGCCTTTTTAAATTTGACCTGATCGCCGAGGACCCGACGACGCATGCGCGTGCCGGCGTGCTGCACACCCCGCACGGCGACATCGAGACACCGATCTTCATGCCCGTGGGCACCAAGGCAAACGTCAAGGGCATTCCTACCGAGACCGTCAAACAGCTCGGCGCCCAGATCGTGCTTGCCAATACCTATCACCTGTCCATGCGTCCCGGCGAGGACACCATCGCCGAGCTGGGCGGCCTGCACAAGTTTATGAACTGGCACGGCCCTATCCTCACCGACTCGGGCGGTTTCCAGGTCTTCAGTCACAACGATGCCGTCAAGCTCACTGACGAGGGCGTGCGCTTTATCGTCAACGATTACGACGGCCGCCACGTGTTCTGGACACCCGAGGACAACATGGAGATCGCCATGAAGCTCGGCTCCGACATCTGCATGCAGCTGGACCAGTGCCCGGGCTATCCCGCCACGCGCGCCTACGTTGAGCGCGCCGTTGAGCTGTCGAGCATGTGGGCCGAGCGCTGCTATAAGGCGCATACCCGCGACGACCAGGCACTCTTTGGCATCGTTCAGGGCGGCATGCACCTGGACCTGCGCTTGCGCTCGCTGCGCCATCTGGAGGAGTGCGGCGACTTCCCCGGTTACGGCATCGGCGGCTACTCGGTGGGCGAGGACCACGAGACCATGTTCGAGACCCTGGCACCGCTCGTAAGCGAGTACATGCCCAAGCACAAGCCGCGCTACCTGATGGGCGTCGGCAACCCCACCACCCTCGTGCGCGGTGTGGGTGTGGGCATCGACATGTTCGACTGCGTGCTACCGACGCGCACCGGCCGTATGGGCACGGCGTTTTCGAGTGAGGGTCGCCTCAACTTCCGCAACGCGCGCTTTGGGCACGACGACGGCCCCATCGATCCCACCTGCACCTGCCCGGTGTGCACGGGCGGTTACAGCCGCGCACTCATTCGCCACATGGTCACGCAGAAGGAGATGCTCGGCGGCATTCTGCTGTCGATGCACAACATCTACTACCTGCTCAACCTTATGCAGCGTGCCCGTCAGGCCATTATCGGGGGCCGTTACGGCGCATTCGTGAGCGATTGGATGAATAGTCCTGCCGCGGTGGATTACTAAGGGCGACAGGCGCGCTTACAGAGCGTGGGCAACGGCAAAGGCTGAGCGGCAGCCGCTCGTCACATTCGCTGACGTCGGCTGCGCGACCGCTGACCGATGCCTTGCAAGCGCATAACGCATCGTGGGTACCATACCGAATAGTTGATGTTCGGGCGGGTGTTTGACGCATGGCGTCGACCCCGCCCGCTTTTCTTTTTCTCGATAGGAGTACCCATGATTAAGAATGAGAACGTCGAGGGCGAGCCCGCCTACGACGAGACGTACCGCCGCGGCCCCGTGGTTATGCGCGGCCCCATGATTCCTAAGGACAACACCTACGCCAACCTGCTGGCGCCCGAAGATTCAACCGACTGGTTGCATGCCGATCCGTGGCGCGTCCTTCGTATTCAGGCAGAATTCGTCGATGGCTTTGGCGCGCTTGCCGAGCTCGGGCCCGCGGTGACCATCTTCGGCAGTGCCCGCACGCCCAAGACCGATCCGCTCTACAAGGCGGCGCGCACGGTCGGCCGCAAGATCGCGCAGCGCGGCGTGGCGGTTATCACCGGCGGCGGCCCCGGCATTATGGAGGCGGCCAACAGGGGGGCGGCGAGTGCCAACGGCAAGTCGGTCGGCTTGGGTATCGAGCTTCCGCACGAGCAGGGGCTCAACAAATACGTGAACCTGGGTATGGACTTCCGCTACTTCTTTGTGCGTAAGACCATGTTCGTTAAGTACAGCTCGGGTGCCATCGTGTTCCCCGGCGGTTTCGGCACGCTCGACGAGATGTTCGAGGTGCTCACGCTGGTGCAGACGCACAAGGTCAAGCGCATGCCGCTCGT
>WGSR01000293.1 GCA_014871545.1 Collinsella sp.
GGTCAGCCCGTGGGAGGCCAGGGCGCCGCTGACCGGTGGACGGCACCGAGCCGTCGATCGACTTGAAGAAGGGGGAGGCCTCGCGGCCTCCCCCTTTTTTGCGTTAAGTCAGATCTAACAAACTCGCTGTGTTTTATGACCCTCGTTTGTCGCATCTTCCGTTAACGGGCTACAATAACTTAGTCTGTGCAATATGGAGGTGAACATGGCTGAAGCTGGTATCGGCGTTGATATCGTCGAGATTTCCCGCATGAAATCAATTCTTGAAAAGACGCCGTCGTTTGCTCGGCGTGTGTTTACCGAAGATGAGCGTGCGTATTGCGATGCGTCATCGCGCCCCGCCGCTCACTATGCGAGCCGCTTTGCTTCGCGCGAGGCGGTGCTTAAAGCTCTCGGCACGGGTTTTAGTCAAGGCGTGGGTCGCAAGGATGTTTCGGTAACGCGTGATAAACTCGGCAAACCGAAGGTGTTGCTTTCGGGCCGTGCTCTCGAGATCGCTCAAGAGCTGGGTGTTGTTGAGGTCGCTCTTTCCATTACGATTACAGGAGACTTAGCCGTTGCGAATGCCATCGCGATTACCGAAGATGCTCGGCCTAAGCCAAAAGAGGAAAAGGTGAGCACCAAGAAACGCGTAGCGCAGACATTTAAAGAGGCTCGCTCTGTTTTAGATGAGCTTGAGCAGCTTCAGAATTCGGCATTGACGGAGCACCTGGGCGATGCTTCGCAAGATACGCTAGGAGCATAGATGAAACCGGTTTTGAGTACCGAAGAAGTCGTTCGTCTCGAGGATATTATCGAACGCGAAGGAACTTCGAAGGCCGAACTTATGGAACTGGCGGGTGAGTTTGCTGCTACTGAAATTCTAAAACTCAATCCCGATCGCGTCCTTGTTCTGGTCGGTTTTGGCAACAACGGTGGAGACGGCTGGGTCGCGGCTGATATCTTGAGTCATAAGGGCGTTGACGTGGATATCGTGTCTCCGGTTGAGCCGGATGAGATTCCCGCCGCTCTGGCTCGCCATGTTGCCCGCCGTACCGCCGGTCGTGACGTACATGTGTGCGTCGGTCCCTCACGAGATGAGCTTGAGGTTTTGATCGATAAGGCCGACGTTGTTGTTGACGCTATTTTTGGTACCGGTTTCCACGGTGACCTGCGTGCGCCGTTTTCCATCTGGATTCCGACGGTTAACGACTGCGCCGACCATGTGGTGTCCATCGATGTTCCTTCGGGTCTGAATGCCGAAACCGGTGTTGTCGACGACGACTGCATCCGTGCCGAGCGTACCGTCACGATGATCACGCCCAAGATTGGCCTCTACAGCGCTGATGGCCCCGAGTACGCCGGTGATCTGGTGTGCGGTAGCCTCTATGATCGCCTTGATGAGGTCATCGATGATGTCGATCATGCCGCCGAGATTGTCGAGCCCGGTGACCTGGTGGATTTCTTTGCTCCGCTGCCCACGAATATCGATAAGTATTCTCGCGGTTCCGTCCTTATTGTTGCCGGCTCGGCGCAGTATCCTGGCGCTGCCATCATGGCCGCCAAGTCTGCTGCCCGCGCGGGTGCCGGCTATGTGGCTGTCGCGACGCCCGATGCGTGCGCCAATCTTATTCGTATGGCACTTCCCTCGATTCCGGTTTTTGCTATTCCGTCCGATTCCCGCGGCTCTTTTGGTGCCGCTGCTCGTATGACCGTGTGCGAGATTGCAAAGAAGTACAGCTGCGTACTGTGCGGTCCCGGCATGACGACGTCTGCCGGTGCCATGCAGGTGGTTTCGGGCTTGTTAGAGCTTGATGTGCCGTTGATCCTCGATGCCGATGCGCTCAACTGCCTTTCTAAGATTGCTATCGACGGTATCGATAGCAACCCTGAGATGTACCGCCGTGAGCAGCCGCTCGTCATGACGCCGCACTATCGCGAGCTTTCGCGCTTGGTTGCCGGTGACGAGGTTAACGATCTGGGGACTGCAATTGCGGCCGCGCAGAAGGTTGTCTGGGCTGCAGGCTCCGACAATCTCGTAGTTATTGCCAAGGGGC
>WGSR01000294.1 GCA_014871545.1 Collinsella sp.
ACAACATCCCCGGCCGCTGCGGCTGCGGTATCAGCGAGCGCAACGTAGAGCGCCTGGCCGCGCACCCCAACATCATGGGTATTAAGGAGGCCTCGGGCAACGTCGCCTACGCGGCCAAGATCGCCCACCTGCTGTCAGACGACTTCCGCATGTACTCGGGCGAGGACGCGCTTACCGTGCCGCTCATGAGCCTGGGCGCCTCGGGCACCATCAGCGTGTGGGCAGACGTGCAGCCGCAGCTCGTGCATGACATGTGCCGCGCCTATTTGGACGGTGACGTGGCGCGTGCCCGCGATATCCAAATTGCCGGCCAGCCGCTCATCAATGCCCTCTTTAGTGAGGTCAACCCCATCCCCGTCAAAGAGGCGCTCGCCCAGATGGGTATGATCGAGGCAAACTACCGCATGCCGCTGTGCCCCATGGCCAACGACACGCGCTCTGCACTTACCGATGCTCTGAAGGGAGCTGGTCTACTTGATTAAGACCGTCATTATGGGAACGGGCCGCATGGGCTCGCTCATCCGCACCACCGCCGAGGGCGTTGTCGACGCCGCCGGTCAACCCGTTTTTGATATCGTGGCCCAGATTGGCTTCGATTTGAGCAAGCTCGAGAACGCACCGGCTGCCGATGTGATTATCGACTTCTCGAACGTCGCGACCTTCGATGCCGTCGTCGCCTATGTCGAGCGCACGGGCGCGGCGTTGGTCTCGGGCACCACAGGCTACACCCCCGAGCAGATGGACCGCCTGCGTGAGCTGGGCCAGAACACCCGCGTTATGCACTCGGGCAATTACTCCATCGGTATCGCAGCCCTGCGCCATCTGGTAGCGCAGGCTACACGCGAGCTGCCCGGCTTTGACTGCGAAATCGTCGAGACGCACCATAACCAAAAGGTCGACGCACCCAGCGGCACTGCCAAGTTGCTGCTCGATGCCGTCGTCGAAGCCGAGCCCGAGGCAGGCTACCACCCCGTCTATGGCCGCGGGGGCATGTGCGGAGCGCGCGACCCCAAGGAAATCGGCATGCACTCGCTGCGCGGTGGCACTGTCGCCGGCGTGCACGAAGTGAGTTTCTTTGGCCAGGACGAGGAAGTCACGCTCACGCATCGCGCCACGAGCCGTCAGATCTTCGTCAACGGCGCCCTGGCAGCCGCGCAGAAGCTCGTCGCCCGCGAACCCGGCTTCTACACCTTCGACCAGGTCATGTTTGCCTAACCAGGTATCAACCGAATCCACCCAAAGGAGAGACAGCAAATGAGCAATGCAGCCGAGATGGATGCAGAGGAGATTATCAACTACATCGCCACCGCGCCCAAAAAAACGCCCGTCAAACTGTACGTGCGCGAAAAGCCGGGCATGAAGGTCCAGTGGGGCAATGCGCACGTCTACGGCGGTCGTCGTGGCAAGACCGTCTTTGGTGACTGGGATGAGCTCAAGGCAATCCTCGACGCCAACGCCGACTCCATCGACTACTACGACGTCGAGAACGACTGCCGCAACTCCGCCGTGCCCATGCTCGACCTCAAGGGCATCAACGCCCGCATCGAGCCGGGCGCGATCATCCGTGACCGCGTCGAGATCGGCGATCGCGCCGTCATCATGATGGGTGCCATCATCAACATCGGCTCCGTCATTGGCGAAGGCTCCATGATCGACATGGGCGCCGTGCTGGGCGGTCGCGCCACCGTGGGCAAGAACTGCCACATCGGCGCCGGCACCGTGTTGGCGGGCGTCGTGGAGCCCGCAAGCGCCACGCCCGTCATCATCGAGGACGATGTCATGATCGGCGCCAATGCTGTGGTCCTGGAGGGCGTGCACGTGGGCAAGGGTGCTGTAGTTGCCGCCGGCGCCGTGTGCGTCGAGGACGTCCCCGCCGGTGCCGTCGTGGCCGGTGTCCCCGCCCGCGCCATCAAGATGCGCGACGAGAAGACCGACAGCAAGACCGGCCTGGAAGAGGGCCTGCGCCAGCTGTAGAAGTTACGCGGTTTTGCCAAACCGCGTAACGGCTCGACGCTGCAAACGCCCCTA
>WGSR01000295.1 GCA_014871545.1 Collinsella sp.
TCTTAACGTCGATGCCAAAACCGTTTTTCATGGTGCGCAGACTCACCGTGGCGGCCTTGCGGTCGATCACGGGCACCTTCATGTGGAAGCCCGCGTTGACGATGCGGTTGAACTTGCCCAGACGCTCGATGATCACGGCATGCTGTTGTTCAACGACATAGCAGGCGTTGGGAAGCAGCAGCAACAAAATGATGATGGGAAGCAGAAGGCTCGTAAGGGCGGCAATGATACCGGAAAACAGCATGGTCTCTCCTCTGATAGGCACACGTTGGCATTAGGATACCCGTCCAAGGAGATCGTGCATAACAAAAAAGCCCCCATTGCTGGGAGCTCTTTCATTTAATGGTGCGGGCGAAAGGACTTGAACCTTCATGGGGTTGCCCCCATACGGACCTGAACCGTACGCGTCTGCCAATTCCGCCACGCCCGCGTGCAGGAATTAGAATAACGGAGCGCCACCGCGAACGCAAGAACTATTTTTGAAAAAGTTTGCAGGCATTTTCCCAAGCGGCTTGCGCGATTGCCTCAGCATCCTCGCCGGTACGATCGACACGGTCGTTAACCAGCGCGTTTGCCGTAATGGAGATCATTGCGGGCTCGCATTCAAGACCGCGGATGGGCTCCGGAGCCATATACGGGCAATCCGTCTCGAACAAAATTCGATCGAGTGGGGTTGCCGCAAATGCCTCGCGCACGTCGTCGTTGCGCTTAAAGGTGGCCGCACCACCATAGGCGATATAGCAGCCCAGCTCCACAAAGCGCTCCATCGTGGCGCGGTCCTCGCCAAAGCAGTGCAGCACACAACCGGCCTGGGGCACGCCCACCTCACGAAGCACGTTGTACGCATCAACGTGCGAGGTGCGCTCATGGTCCGTGTCCTCGTGGCGCAGATGCAGCTCCACCGGCACGTTACGGCACACGGCAAGCTCGAGCTGACGCGCCATGCAGTCAATCTGCACGTTATGGGGTGCCGGCGCGATATCGTCGTCATAGTCCATGTGGTAGTCCAGGCCGATTTCGCCAATACCGGCGCATAAGGAATCATCGAGCGCGGCAACGACCTGTGCGTGAACGTCGTCGGTATAGTCCGGTGCGCCATACGGATGCACGCCGGCAAGATACTTGATCTGCGGGATATCCTGCATCGGCAGAATTTCGCGCACGAGCCAGTCGCTATAGTCCGTCACGCTGCGTTTGTCAGCGATGGGGTCGAGCATCGTCACCAACAGGTCGACGCCTGCCGCCTTGGCACGCACGAGCGTCTCAGGCACATCCTTGCCCCAGAACGAAAGTAGATGCGCATGCGTGTCGGCAAGCGGTGCCAAGGGCACGGGACAAGCAACCGTCTTCTTTTTCTTGGTAAACGTCACACGTTCGGCATTAGGCATCATGGATTAGCTCCTGGGCCAGACGGACAAAGTCGGCAACATCAAGCGTCTCGGCGCGCGTGGTTGGTGCGATACCGCAAGCCTCAAAGGCGGCATCGAGCACGTCCTTGGCAAAGCCGTTGGCGCTCATGGAATTACGGATGGTCTTGCGACGCTGAGCAAATGCAGCGTCAATCACGCGGGCCACAAATTCGCGATCGAGCCCCTCGGGCACCACGCCGTCAACACGGTCGATACGCACGACGGCCGAGTCCACGTGCGGCGCCGGCATAAAGCAACGCGGCGGCACCTCAAAGCGACCCGTCACCTGCGCATACAGGCCGAGCTTTGCCGTATAGCCGCCATAGGTCTTGTTGCCCGGCGCTGCGGCAATGCGATCGGCAACCTCCTTTTGCACCATGACGACGGCACGCTTGAGCGCCGGCATCGTCTGGAAGAACTGCAGGATGATTGTCGCCGCCACGTTATAGGGCAAGTTCGCGACAAATACCGTGGGCTCGCCGCCGGCGGCCTGCTCAATCTGCTCCGGGCCCACCTTGAGCGCATCGCCCATGATAAAGCGGAAGTTGGCATAGTCGGCGGCGTGGGCGTCAAGCACCGGCTCAAGCTCGGGATCGGCCTC
>WGSR01000296.1 GCA_014871545.1 Collinsella sp.
GGCAGTCTTAAGCGCTTCTTGTCTATCGTGGTCATCACCGCGCTTGGCGTGAGCGTGATGTGCGGCCTTAAGGCGGGCTGCGAGGATCTGCGCGATTCGGTTGACGCCTACTTTGACCAGCAGAATGTCTATGACATTAACGTGCAGTCGACCTATGGCCTTACACGCGACGATCTGGCGGCTATCCAAGAGGTCGACGGCGTCGAGACGGCTGAGGGCATCTACACCGAGACCGCCTACACCGCCGTGGGCACAACGCGCGAGCGCGTGGTCGTGCAGAGCCTTTCCAAGGAGAATATCGATCAACCGGTGCTAGTACGCGGCGAGCTGCCCGAGACTTCGGGCGAAGTGGCAGTGACCTCACGTTTTTTGAAGGCTTCGGGCAAAAAGCTCGGCGATACGGTGAGCTTTGCCGCCAATGACGCGAGCTCGTCGAACCAAAGTGCCAAGGACCAGTTTGCCGCGGGCGATTACACCATTACGGCCGAGGTCCTCGATCCCACCGACGTGAGCTCCGACTCGACAGTCAACGCCTTTCGCGCTGCTTCGGCTGCGGACTATAAGTTCTATGTGAACGAGGACGCCGCGACATCTTCTTCCTACTCCTCGGTCCACGTGATCGTCGAGGGAGCCAAGAGCCTCAGCTCCTATTCGGACGCCTACACGACAAAGGTCAACGAGGTCAAGGGCAATATCGAGAAGATCCGCGAGGAGCGTGAGAAGGCACGTGCTCAGGAGTTGACGGTTGACACGCCGGCAAGCTTAGATGCGGCCGAACGCCAGGCGAATATGCTCTTTGGGATTGAACAGGGCAACATCGACCGTATGGCCGAGGGCAGCGAGGAGCGCGTCCAGGCTCAGGCCGAGTTGGACCAGCGCCGCGCCGCCGCCAACCAACAATTCGCCGATGCCCGCGCCGAGCTTTCCGATCTAGGCGAATGTACGTGGTACATCCAGGACCGCGGCAATATCGCAAGCTACTCGAGCGTGGAAAGCGATAGCTCGTCAATTGAGGCCATCGCCACGGTGTTCCCGTTTATCTTCTTTATCGTCGCCGTGCTCATCAGCCTTACCACCGCTACGCGCATGGTCGAGGAGGAGCGCACGCTTATTGGCCTGTACAAGGCGCTCGGCTATTCACGTGGGCGTATTCTGTCCAAATACGTGGACTACTCGCTGTGGGCGTGTCTGATCGGCGGCGTGCTCGGCAACATCATCGGATTTGTGGGCCTGCCGCTGTTCCTGTTTACGGTGTTCGACGACATGTACTCGCTGCCCCAGATGCTGCTTTCGTACGACATCGTGTCGTCGCTCGTGTCGGTGGCGCTGTTTGCCGTGGGCGTGGTGGGCGCTACGATTATCGCCTGCCGCCACGAGATGTCCGAGACCCCAGCCTCGCTTATGCGTCCCAAGGCCCCGCGTGCCGGCTCGCGCATCTTGCTTGAGCGCATCGGCTTTATCTGGCGTCGCATGGGCTTTTTGAACAAGGTGGCGGCGCGTAACCTGTTCCGCTACAAAAAGCGCGCCTTTATGACCATCTTTGGCATCGCGGGCTGCACAGCGCTTGTAATTTGCGGCATGGGCATTCGTGATACGTCGGTCGCGCTGTCGCCCAAGCAGTACGGCCACGTCACGCGCTACGATCTGCTGGCGGTCGCCAATCCCGACGATTTTTCGCAGACGTGCGCGGCATTGGATGAGCGCAGTGCGGCCAATGATTCCAACGTGACCGTGACCTCGACCCTGCCGATCATGACCGACAACGTCACTTTTACGTTTGGCGGCAAGAGCGAGACCGTACAGCTCATTGTGATTCCCGACGACCGCACGGGTGACTTGGGTGACTACGTGCGCCTGGAGGATGAGTCCAAAGAACCGCTCGCCTTGCGTGACGGGGACGTGTACTTGAGCAAGAGCTCGCAACTGGTGCTGGGGATTCAGCCGGGCGATACAGCACACGTCCAGGATTCGTCGCTCAATGTTGCCAAGGTCAAAGTCAGCGACAT
>WGSR01000297.1 GCA_014871545.1 Collinsella sp.
ATGCGCTCAGAAATATTGTGCATGGCCACGCCGGCGCCGCCACCTTGCGGAGAGCTGGCATCGGGGCGGGCGGAGCGCTCATCAAACAGCCTGGCGGCGGTGCCCTCGTCCATGCCCACGCCGTTGTCGGCCACGGCAATCAGGATTGCGTCGTCGCCGTCTTGATGGACGGTCACATCGATCTGCAGGGCATCGCCATCGCCCATGCCATGCCGCACGGCGTTCTCGACAATGGGCTGGATTACAAAGGCCGGAACCAACGTGTCCTCGACATCCTCGGAGACATCGAAGGTCGCCAGTACGCGGTCCTCGCCAAAGCGCGCCTTCTCAAACGTCAGGTAGCGCTTGGTCTGGGCAACCTCGCGCGAGACCGGGATAAGCGACCCCGAGTTGTCGAGCGTGGCGCGATAGAACGAGGAGAACTCGCGCAGCAGCTCGCGGGCGCGCAGCGGGTCGGTACGCGTAAACGACGCGATGGTGTTGAGCGTGTTAAACAGAAAGTGCGGATTGATCTGCGCTTGCAGGGCACGAACCTCGGCACGGGCCGTGAGCTCCTTTTGCACCTCGAGCTCGTGGATGGCGAGCTGCGTGGACAGGATCTCGGCAAAGCCCGAGGCGAGCGCATACTGGGTACGGTCGACGGCGCGCGGGGTCTTGTAGTAGAACTTGAGCGTGCCGACGGTACGGTCGCCCACCTTGATGGGCGCGATGATGCCGGCGGGAACATGGTTGTGCGAGCCATCCGAACCCACCACGTCCACTACGCGGTTGAACGACTGCACGATGCCGTGCTCAATGACGTAGCGCGTGGCAAGCGTATGGATGGGCGAATCGGGCAGCAGCTTTTCCTCGAACTCGCCCGCGCAGGCCAGCACGTTGCTCTCATCGGTGATGGCAACGGTCATGGCACGTGTCTCGGGCAGGATACGCCGGCACACCAAAAGCGCCGATTCCTGCGTCAGACCGCCCTTAATGTCCTCGAGCATGGCCGAAGCAACCGAGAGTGTCTCCTCGGTGTACTGGGAGCGTACCGAATCGGGATTGAGCGTCAAATAGATAAAGATGCACAGGAAGATACACAGCAACGCACAGGCGATCACCGTGGCAATCGGCTCAATGCCAGTCGCCAGGGCAAAGATAAAGTACGCCAACACGCAAACGGCGCAGACAACGGCGATGATGCGAAAGATTGAAATTGAATTATCGCGCTGGGCGCGGCGGTCGATCATTCAGCCCCCTCCAGGATGCTAATCAGTTGTGCGTCGCGCCAAAGTTCGTCCATGATCTTGGGCCAGAAACTCTGAAAGCGCAGGTAGCTTGCGGCGTTTTGGCGGGCATAGGCCTTAGCCTCATCAATACCATGACGCCAGATGCGCAGATACCCCTCGTGCTCGCGGGTAAACATGCTGCGGACCATGGCAGTCTTGCGCACGCGGTCGTCGAGCTCGCGCGAGATCCACGGACCCGGATAGGGCATGAGTGATGCGGCCGTAACCGGAATGAGCTCCTTTTGGTGCGCAGCAAACGTCAGCTTGGCCCGCTCGTAGTACCAACGGTACACGTCCTGCATAAAGCGCGGCGAGCGCTTCTCGGACTCGGGCGGCAGGTGGCGCACGGTCCACTCGTTATCGAACCACACGTCATAGCCGAACATGCGCATGTTAAAGAGATAGTCCAGATCCTCGCCGCGGGTGATAAACGGGTCGAAGGCCACGCGCGTAAAGGCGCGGGCGTGCAGGGCCATCAGGCCACCGCACACGTAATTGGAGCGCGAGATGCGGGTGCCCGAGAGCGCCTTTTTCATCCAGCGATTGAACTCGATACGCTTGGTCCACCAGCGATGGCAAATGCCCGCTTTGTCCGTGGGAGCCAGCGGCGACCCGTCGCGATCGTAAAAGTATCCGCTCTTGACTAAAATCGGCAGGCCCTGACGCGTCTGTTGACCCAGTGCATAGGTCGCACGCTTCATAAAGTCGGCATCGATGACGGTCTCGTCGT
>WGSR01000298.1 GCA_014871545.1 Collinsella sp.
CTCTTGATAGAAAAAGAGCTGGAGTTGCGCATCGTTGAGAGGCTTTCCAGCTTTAGCAAAACAAACTTATAAGATGCGACGGGCCGCGTCAAGATAATTACCGGACGGCCTAGGAGGCGGCTGGTTGGCTGGCTTAAAACCTAGCGCGTGAGATGACGCTCCACGCTATTCAGCGCGCTTGATAGGATGACGAACCACAGTCTTAAGTTTCTCCGGTGCACATTTGCGTGGATCGGAGAGATAGATTTCGTGATGGAAACGAGTGTCTGAGAAGTCGGGGACATAGCCCTGCTCGGTCGTGTATTCATTCATAGCGCCTACGGTCGCCGGTTCGTTGTCGTAGGGCCCGGTGTGCATGCATTGAACGCAGAGGCCCTCGTCAACTTTAAGCAGCTCGACGGCAGAAAAGTCAAGTTTCTTTTTGGTCGTGGCTTCCGCGACTGCCCAGTCAAAGTCATCTCGGGTGACGAAATCGGGCAGGCGAATGCACGAGATAAAGTTGAAATCGTCCTTGCGTACATAATCGATGTCGCCGCTCGGGGAGTCTTGCCACCAGAAACCCTCGAGCGGCGGTACCACAAAGTCGAAATAGCCCTTGATACTCCTTGAGCCTTTCTTCGACATCTTGACGGTATAGGCGATGCCGTAAAGCAGCGGCAGGGCGTTTTGATACTCGCCACCTTCGGTATTTGGGTCGCCCTTTCCGCGAACGGCAACGTAGCTCATAGGCGGGACAGTTACGATGCTCGGCTTGCTTGCAGGTTTGTAGAGCTCCTTGCATTCCTTCTTAAAGTCGAACGCCATGTTGGCCGCCTTTCTGCGTATTGGCCTGCTTAGATAACGGAATCATATCATAGAAACGAACAGCTGTTCGAATGATTTTGCTGACAGATAGAGATGCGTGCGTTGTGTTTGGCGGTCGGCCTGACCCCGTCGATGATTTCTCTGCCTCCCCGGCGCCTCATCTATGGCTGTCGTTTCCCCATATAAAACCTACCAAAATGAACCTGTCCCTTTTTGGTCGGCGTGAAATGGGTAATACTAAAGAGTTATCCGACCAGATGGGAACCGATCGATGGCCTATATCGAATTCAAAGACGTCATCAAAGCATACGGCGAGGGCGATGCCCGCATTCACGCGCTCGACGGCGCGAGCTTTACCGTTGAGCGCGGTGAGCTCGCCATTATC
This sequence comes from Collinsella sp., assembly GCA_014871545.1. GTDB lineage: Bacteria > Actinomycetota > Coriobacteriia > Coriobacteriales > Coriobacteriaceae > Collinsella. The sequence continues at coordinate 1,190 of WGSR01000298.1, forward strand.
CTGGGCGCCTCGGGTGCCGGCAAGACCACGGCGCTCAACATCCTGGGCGGCATGGACACGGTTACCTCCGGCACCGTGACGGTGGACGGGCGCGACGTGAGCTCCGCCAACGAGGCGCAGCTCGTGGAATACCGCCGTGCCGACGTCGGCTTTGTCTTCCAGTTCTACAATCTGGTCCCCAACCTGACGGCGCTCGAAAATGTCGAGCTTGCAGCTCAGATCTGCCCCGATTCGCTCGATGCCGAACAGACGCTTCGCCAGGTTGGCCTGGGCGAGCGCCTGGGCAACTTTCCGGCACAGCTTTCGGGCGGCGAGCAGCAGCGCGTGTCCATCGCCCGCGCACTGGCAAAGAACCCCAAGCTGCTCCTGTGCGACGAGCCCACGGGCGCGCTCGACTATAAAACCGGCAAGCAGATCTTGCAGCTGCTGCAGGATACCTGCCGCAAGCAGGGCATTACGGTCATCATCATCACGCACAACTCCGCGCTCGCGCCCATGGCCGATCGTCTGATCCGCTTTAGGAGCGGCCGCGTGGAGAGCGAGACGGTCCAGCAAAATCCCGTGCCGATCGAGACGATCGAGTGGTAGCGCCCATGGACCAAGATCGCCAAAACAGCCAAAACAACGATACGGAGCCCGCAGACCGCGACGGGGGGTTCGCGACCTACCGCACGGCCCAAAGTTCAAACGATATGGTCCCGACGGTTTTTCGCCGTGGCATCTACCGCACAATCCGAGGCAGTCTTAAGCGCTTCTTGTCTATCGTGGTCATCACCGCGCTTGGCGTGAGCG
>WGSR01000299.1 GCA_014871545.1 Collinsella sp.
TAGTCCATCTCCTGCAGGTAGTTCATCCAGCGGGTATCGATGACGCGCAGCATGACCTGGGTGTTGAGCTCGCGCATCAGGTCCTCGCCCAAGCGCTCGGCCTTCATGTTGTAGCACTTCTCTACATAAGCCAGGACATCGGCAGCCAGGGCCTCATAATCCTCGTCGGGGAACTTCGGCGTATCGATGTGGCCGGTGAGCTCCACAACCCACTTGCGCAGGCCCTCCAGGTCGCGCTCGCCATCGTGGCTGTCCTTGGTGCAGAACTCCTGCACGCAGCGGTACACGGTGTCGTGCATGACCTCGGTGATGTGGTCGGTCAGATCCTTGCCGTCCAGAATCTTGTTGCGCTCGGCGTAGATGACCTGGCGCTGCTTGTTCATGACGTCGTCGTACTCGAGGACGCTCTTGCGCATGGAGAAGTTAATGCTCTCGACCTTGTGCTGGGCGCTCTCGACGGCCTTGGAGATGATCTTATGCTGAATGGGCATGTCGTCGCCCATTTCTGCCGTGACCATCATCTTGGAGACGCGATCCATCTTGTCGCCACCGAACAGGCGCATCAGGTCGTCCTCGAGCGACAGGTAGAACTGAGTCTCGCCCGGATCGCCCTGACGACCGGAGCGGCCGCGCAGCTGGTTGTCGATACGACGGGACTCATGGCGCTCGGTGCCGATGACGGTCAGGCCGCCGGCGGCAAGCACGCGCTCGCGCTCGGCCTTGCAGGTCTCCTTGGCCTCGGCGTTAAACCGCTCGAGCTGCTCGGGCGTCACGTCCTCCATGGTCAGGCCCTCGTACTCAAGGCGCTCGCGCACCAGCTCGTCTGGGTTGCCGCCCAGCAGGATGTCGGTACCACGACCGGCCATGTTAGTAGCGATGGTCACGGCGCCGTAGCGTCCGGCCTGGGCAACGATATGAGCCTCGCGCTCGTGATGCTTAGCGTTGAGGACCTCGTGCGCGATGCCGCGCTTGGTAAGGGCGGCCGACAGCTTCTCGGAGCTTTCGATGGAAACGGTGCCCACCAGGACCGGCTGGCCCTTGGCGTGACGTCGCTCGACGTCGTCGGCAACGGCGTTGTACTTGGCCTGGATGGTGCGGTACACCAGGTCCTCGTGGTCAACACGCTGAACGGGCTTGTTGGAGGGGATGACCTCGACGGGCAGCTTGTAGATCTCGCGGAACTCGGCATCCTCGGTGAGTGCCGTGCCGGTCATGCCGGAGAGCTTGTCATACAGACGGAAGTAGTTCTGCAGGGTGATGGTGGCCAGGGTCTGGTTCTCCTCGCGTACGAGCACGCCCTCTTTGGCCTCGATGGCCTGGTGCAGGCCCTCAGAATAGCGGCGGCCTTCCATAATGCGGCCGGTGAACTCGTCGACGATCTTGACCTCGCCGTTGGTGACCACGTACTGCTTATCGCGGTGGAACATGTACTGGGCCTTCAGCGCCTGCTGCAGGTGGTTGACCAACTGGCCGGAGAGATCGGCATAGATGTCATCGATACCCAGGCGGCGCTCGATTTTCTTAAGGCCGCGCTCGGTGGCGGCAATGGTGTGCTTGGCCTCGTCCATGACGTAGTCGCCCGTGGGCTCCACGTCCTCGGTGGCGGTGAGCATGTCGTGCGACACGTCCTCGCCGCGCTCAAGGCCACGCACGGCACGCGCGAAGTCCTTGTAGGTACTGGCGGACTTGGTGCCAGCGCCCGAGATGATCAGCGGGGTGCGGGCCTCATCGATCAGGATGGAGTCAACCTCGTCGACGATGGCGTAGTTGTGACCGCGCTGCACGCGCTGCTCGGGACGGGTGACCATGTTGTCGCGCAGGTAATCAAAGCCGAACTCGGAGTTGGTGCCGTAGGTGACGTCTGCCTGGTAGGCCGGACGCTTGAGCTCGAGCGGCATGTTGTTCTGGAGCAGACCGACGGTCATGCCCAGGTACTTGTAGATGCGGCCCATCCACTCGGAGTCGCGCTTTGCCAGGTAAT
>WGSR01000003.1 GCA_014871545.1 Collinsella sp.
GCGCTCAGGGTGGCGTTTGCACGGGGCATTGCTCCAACAAAAAGACGTGCGCCGCGCTGAAAGGCGTCGACAAAATCGCCGAAGACTTGGGCCGCGGTATTAAATAAGGTCTAGGCATCCAAGCGCCTCGCGAGCATCCGTTCGCGGGGCGCTTTGCACATTTGGGGGCGAGCGCGGCGAGTTGAAGAGTGATTTTGGGGTATCGTTACCTGTACTGTTAATTGGCAACTTATCTATAACGGAGTATCCCCATGAGCGCTCGCGTAACCATGAAGGACATAGCCGCCGAGCTTGGCGTTTCCATCAATACCGTGCACAAGGCCCTGACGGGTAAAGCCGGCGTGAGCGAATCCGTGCGCTCCAAGGTGAATGCTAAGGCCGAGGCCATGGGTTACCATCGCAATACGAGTGCCTCGAGCCTGCGCCGCAAGGATATCAACCTGGTGTTTTGCCTGCCCCGCGCATCGCGCGAGGGAGCGTACTTTTTCCGTTACCTGTGGGAAGGCTGCAACCGCTTTGAGCAGGAGGTCATCGACCGGGGCATTACGGTTGAGCGTGTTGAATTTGGCGTGGGTGGCTACGCTGATGCGCTCGAGCAGATTGATGAGCGCCTGCAGGTAGGCGAGAAGATTGATGGCCTGCTTGCCTATGTTCCGAGCGATGACCGCGCAACCGAGCTTTTGAGGCAGATTGCCGAGGCGGGTGTGGCGATCGAGCTCGTCGATGGCGACCGACCGCACCTCGATCGCCTGGGTGCCAGTCTGGCAGACTATTCCGCGGCGGGCAGTCTTATGGCAGAGCAGGCGGCAAACCTGGTTCACGCTTCTGGGGCTGACGCCCGCGTGCTCCTGTTGGCGGGCGACCCCTATACCGATTCACACTATCTGACCGCCCGCGCCTTCCATAATTACTTGCGCGAACGTGATATTCCATGGCAGGTTGAGGATCTTGCCGGCGCCCATGCGCAAGTCAAACAGCTCGAGCGCGAGCTTGAGCAGCGCTTGAGTGCGCCGGATGCTCCCGAGCTCATCTGTAGCGTTTTTGCCGTTGGTTCCGAGGTAGTCGCCAACGCGCTTGTTTCGAGCGGCAAGGCCGGCAAGGTCATGGTAATCGGCAACGACCTGTTCCCCGAGAGCGCCTTGGCCTTGCGTCGTGGCATCTTTACCAATATTGTCTATAAAGACCCGGTGAGCCTGGCCTACCGCGGTGCCAAGACCTTGGGCGAGTATTTGCTGTGGGGTAAAACTCCGGCGGAGCCCGTGCAGAAGGGTGCTGTGGAGATGGTGTTTGCCAGCAACGTTGACCGTTACTGCAAACTCGCCGGAATCTAATGCGTTTAGTGAGTTCCCTATTTGCCGCGTACTTTTTGGTAGGGGTATCGAAAAGCTGTTTCGAAGGCCACTGATGGCGAATCTGCCGTCAGCGGCCTTTCTTTGTGTCGATCTAACGCAGGATTCATGGCCTTGGTAACCGTTAAGCGGCCAAAACCTACCGCTCACCCCGTGATGGTTAGGTGAACGTTCACCCACAAACGATTTATGAACTAAGATGGTGAACGTTCACCTAGAGGATAGCGAGCGCATCGTGCGCCCGCTCCGCCAACAAAGGGGTTGTTTGATGAAAAACTTCATGGACGATCAGGATTTCCTGCTGAGCACCAAGACCGGCGAGGAGCTGTTCCACAACTTTGCCGAGGGCATGCCTATCGTCGACTACCACTGCCACATTTCTCCCAAGGAGATCTGGGACGACAAGCGTTTTGAGAACATCACCGAGGTTTGGCTGGGCGGTGACCACTACAAGTGGCGCCTGATGCGTGCAAACGGCGTTGACGAGCGCTTCATTACCGGCGATGCCCCTGCTCGTGAGAAGTTCCAGAAGTGGGCCGAGACCCTGGGCCGTTGTGTGGGCAACCCCGTCTTTGAGTGGAGCCACCTGGAGCTTAAGCGTTACTTTGGCTACGAGGGCGTCCTTAACGGCAAAACCGCTCAGGAGGTCTGGGACCTTGCCAACGCCAAGCTCGCTGAGGCCAGCTTTACCTGCCGTAACCTGATCAAGCAGTCCAACGTCCGCATGATCTGCACTACCGACGACCCCGCCGACAGCTTTGAGTGGCACAAGAAGATTGCCGCCGACGACAGTTTTGACGTTCAGGTCGTTCCCGCCATGCGCCCCGATGCCGCGCTGCGTATCGAGCGTGGCCAGGAGTTCGCCGACTACTGCAAGCGCCTTTCCGAGGTTGCCGGCGTCGAGGTCAGCGACTTCGAGGGCATGAAGGCCGCCATCTCCAAGCGCTACGATGTCGCCCACGAGCTGGGCTGCCGCGCTTCCGACCACGCACTCGACTACGTTATGTACGTTCCGGCCACCGCTGACGAGATCGAGGCCATCTTTGCCAAGGGCCTTGCCGCCGAGCCGCTTACCGAGGACGAGGTCCTCAAGTACAAGACGGCCTTTATGCAGTTCGTCGCCGGCGAGTATGTCCGCCTTGGCTGGGCCATGCAGCTGCACTTTGGCTGCAAGCGTGACAACAACCGCGCTATGTTCGCCAAACTCGGTCCCGACACCGGCTACGATTGCATCTCAAACTACACGCCGTCCGACCAGCTGGCCGATTTCCTCAACTCCATCCAGGAGTCCACGGGTCTGCCCAAGACCATTCTGTACAGCCTGAACCCCATCGACAACACCATGATCGATACCGTGATGGGCTGCTTCCAGGAGGCTCCGACCGCAGGCAAGATCCAGAACGGTTCCGCCTGGTGGTTCAACGACAACGAGGTCGGTATGCGCGAGCAGCTCACGGCTCTGGCTAACGAGGGCGTGCTGGGCAACTTTGTGGGCATGCTTACCGATTCCCGCTCCTTCCTGTCCTACCCGCGTCACGAGTACTTCCGTCGCGTGCTGTGCGGCGTGATCGGCGAGTGGGTCGAGCAGGGCAAGTATCCGGCCGACATGGAGCTGCTGGGAGCCATCGTGCGCGACATCAGCTACAACAACGCGGTCCGCTACTTTGGCTTTGACCTGGATACCGTCGAGGCCTAAACCCGCATCGAATCACACCGAACTCGGGAGCGCCGTTGCCACACGCGGCGCCCCCGTTTTGCCTGCACGCTAACAGCAATCTAAGGAGAGACATCGATGGAGAACATCAGCTACGAGACGCTCGAGAAGATCGGCTACAAGGGCTACCTGCTGCCCAAGGACGCGCCCGAGAAGGTTCTGCAATTTGGCGAGGGCAATTTCCTGCGCGCCTTCGTCGACCGCTTCTTTGACATGGGCAACGAGGCAACCGGCTGGAACGGCAAGGTTGTCATGGTCCAGCCCATCAGCGGCGCCTTTGGCTTTGCCGATGGTATCAACGCCCAGGACGACCTGTACACCGTGTTGGTGCGCGGCAAGGAGAACGGCAACACGGTTGACGAGTCCCGTGTGATCAGCGCCTGCAGCCGCTGCATCAACCCGTACCGCGAGGACGACTACCGCGCCATGATGGAGGTCGCCGTCTCCGACGATTTGGAGATTATCGTCTCCAACACCACCGAGGCCGGTATCGCCTACGACCCGTCCTGCAAGGCCGACGACATGCCGCCCGCGAGCTTCCCCGCCAAGCTTGCCCAGGTGCTCCACACCCGCTGGGCCGCCGGCAAGCCGGGCGTCATCGTGCTCGCCTGCGAGCTCATCGATCACAACGGCGAGGAGCTGCTGCGCATCATGAACCAGTACGTGAGCGACTGGGGCTGGGAGGACGAGTTCTCGCAGTGGATGGCCAACGACTGCACCGTCTGCACCACGCTTGTCGACACTATCGTCCCCGGCCGCATCCGCGACCCCAAGGAGGCCGCTGCCGTGGCCGAGCGCCTGGGCTACGAGGATCCCTTCCTGGCCGTGCGCGAGCCCTTCCAGATGTGGGGCATCCAGGGCGACGAGTCGCTTGCCGAGAAGCTCCCCTTCGTGAAGGCCGGCCTGCCGGGTGTCTTTGTTACCCCCGATGTCACCCCGTACAAGAAGCGCAAGGTTCGCATCCTCAATGGCGCCCACACCGCCTTCGTCCCGGGCTCCTGGGTTGCCGGCTTTGACATCGTGCGCGATTGCATGCACGACGAGACCGTCCGCGGCTTCATGAACACCATGCTCTACGACGAGGTCATCCCGACGCTTGCCGCCGATCTGGACGTCGAGGACTGCAAGGCCTTTGCTGCCGCCGTCGAGAACCGCTTCGACAACCCGTTTATCGACCACGCGCTGCTCTCCATTTGCCTCAACTCCACGGCCAAATGGCGTGCTCGCGACCTGCCCACGCTCAAGGACTATGTTGCCGAGACCGGCAACCTGCCCAAGTGCCTGGCGACGAGCCTCGCTACGCTCATCGCCTTCTATACTCAGGAGCTCGTTGCTCGCGAGGGCGATGGCCTGCACCTGCGCCGCGCCGACGGCACCGAGTACACCGCTCAGGACGATGCCTTCGTGCTCGATTTCTACGCCGCCCACGCCGGTGCAGACGATACCGAGCTGGTGCACGACGTGCTCACCAATGAGCAGATGTGGGGCGAGGACCTTACGCAGATCACCGGTCTCGAGGAGTTTGTCGTCAACGCGCTCACCGTCGTGCGTGTCGAGGGCGCCAAGCAGGCCTTCGCCAACGCTCAAGCGTAAATTCCCGGTGCGGGCGCCAGACGGCTTGCCCGCGCCTCGACTTCTGCTCAACCTGTAGGGTTAGGACCATTTGTAATGAACACTATCCAGATCAATCCGGCCGATAACGTGATCGTCGCGCTGTCGCCGCTTGCCAAGGGCACCGCCGTCGCGGTTCCCGGGGTGGGTGAGGTCGCTGCCGCGGAGGATATTCCGCAGGGCCACAAGATGGCCGTGCGTGCCATTGCGGCGGGGGAGAACGTTGTCAAGTACGGTCTTCCTATCGGCCATGTGACGGGCGACATCCAGCCCGGTCAGTGGCTTCATACGCATAACGTCAAGACCAACCTTTCGGGCGAGGTCGAGTACGTTTACAATCCGACGCATCCGGTCGTTGAGCCGGTTGAGCCCGAGACCTTTATGGGCTTCCGTCGCGCCGACGGCCGCGCCGCCACGCGCAACGAGCTGTGGATCATCCCCACGGTCGGCTGCGTCAACGAGGTCGCACGTGCCATGTGCGAGCAGGCTCAGGATCTGGTCGAGGGTTCGCTGGAGGGCGTCTATTACTTTCCGCATCCGTTTGGCTGCTCGCAGACCGGCGCCGACCATGCCCAGACCCGTCGCCTGCTGGTAGCGCTCTCGCGTCACGCAAACGCTGCGGGCGTGCTGTTCCTGTCGCTCGGCTGCGAGAACTGCACGCATCAGCAGGTGCTCGACGAGCTGGGCGAGTACGATCACGAGCGCGTTCGCTTCCTTACCTGCCAAGATGTTGCCGACGAGCAGGTCGAAGGCCACAAGATTCTGTCTGAGCTGGCCGACCTGGCCAAGCAGGCCAAGCGTGAGCCCATTCCGGCCTCCGAGCTGGTCATTGGCCTTAAGTGCGGTGGCTCTGACGGTCTTTCGGGCATTACCGCCAACCCCACGATCGGTCGCGTGAGCGATATGCTCGTCGCCCGCGGTGGCACGTCGGTGCTCACCGAGGTCCCCGAGATGTTTGGCGCCGAGAGCATTCTGCTCGATCGCTGCGAGGACGAGCAGGTGTTTAACGCCGCCTCCGACATGCTCAACGGCTTTAAGGATTACTTTATTAGCCATGGCGAGGTCGTCTACGAGAACCCGAGCCCCGGCAACAAGGATGGCGGCATCACCACACTCGAGGACAAGAGCTGCGGCTGCGTGCAAAAGGGCGGATCTGCCCCCATCGTCGACGTGCTGCCGTACGCCGGTCAGGCTACCAAGCATGGTCTGAACATGTTGTGCGGTCCGGGCAACGACATGGTATCCACCACGGCCCTGACGGCTGCCGGCTGCCACGTGATCCTGTTCTCGACCGGCCGCGGCACGCCGTTTGGTGCGCCGGCGCCTACGCTCAAGGTGTTCACCAACCAGCGCCTGTGCGACCACAAGGCCAACTGGATGGACTTTAACGCCGGTGTGGTGGCTACGGGCGAGCGTACGCTCGATGAGGCTGCCGGCGATCTGTATCAGCTGGTGCTGGACACGGCGAGCGGCAAGCTTACCAGCGCCGAGCGTCGCGGCTGTCACGAGATCAGCATCTGGAAGGACGGAGTCTGCCTGTAGCGATGACACGTTGAGCGCGTGATTGAATAAGCTGCTGCAAAGACTGGGCGATCCCGCCGAGGACAATCTCGGCGGGGTCGTTTTTCGTTTCTCGTTGCGTTGTCGTGCACGGCTTTTTTGGGAAGGGTGCCCGGCACCTCCCTCATCTCCAGAGAACAATGAACGTTCACCTAGTTGTTGCGTGGTGCTGAATCGACTTGATAATCAAAAATGCAGGGATTTTTTCATTTTCAGGCCCGTTCAACGGCAAAAAACGACCGTTCAAGGATAATATACAAGTGAACGTTCACCTATCATAAGCAATCGCGCATAATCTAGCTAAACGTTCACCCTGAACGGCATGCAGACAGACGTCGGTATGGACTCCAATGTCTTGTTCCAAGACAATCGAGAAAAGAGAGGGAGCTCGATGACTAACAAGATCGGTAAAAAGCGCAAGATCACATTCTGGACGCGCTTGGGCTTTGGTATGGGCGGCATGCTCAACTCCGGTGCCCTGACCTTTACGCACAGCTACATGGTGCTGTTCCTGTCCACGGAGTGCGGCCTGTCCGCAGGCGAGGCTGCGCTGATCAGCTCGTTCGCCATCTATCTCAACGCCATTCTGTGCCCGCTTATGGGCTTTGTGGCCGATAACTTCTACGCTACCAAGATCGGCCGTATCTTTGGCCGCCGCCGTTTCTGGATCTTGCTGGCAATCCCGATGATGGTCGCCGAGCCGCTCATCTTTGTGGCTACGCCGTTCGGTTTCCCGTACTACTTTGTGCTGTACCTGATCTACAACGTCGCGTATACGTTCTGCACCGCCAACCTGTCGCCGCTTACCATCGAGATGACCGACGACTTCAAGGAGCGTACGTACCTCACCGGCTACAAGCACCTCTTTGGTAACGCCGCCGGCTTCCTGATGGCAGCACTCGTCGGCTTTGGCTTTGGCACCTTCGGCGAGACCAACCCGTTCAGCTACTTCATCATCGCTACAGTCAACGCTTCGGTCATGGCAATCTCGCTGCTGTGCGTGTACCTGTCCACGTGGGAGCACACCCCCGAGGAGGTGGCTCAGGAGAAGATCGAGAGCGTCGGCGAGGGTATCAAGAAGTTCTTCATCGACGTTGTCTCCACCTTCCGCAATAAGTCCTTCCGCAAGGTCCTGTATGCACAGGTCTCCACGAAGCTCGCTGCTGCCTGCTGGTCTGCCTGCCTGTCCTTCTTCATCGTCTACTGCCTGCAGATTCCTAAGTCCTACGAGTCCGTGATGGAGATGCCCGGCAAGGTCGTCGCTATCGTCTGCACCGCTATCTGGGTTGCCCTCATGGCCAAGAAGGGCTTCCACAAGTCTTGGTACCTGGCAAACGTCGGTTGCGCCGCGTGCATCATCGCCTACAACTACTTCGCCTTTGGTCAGATCAACGGCACCTCCACGGTCGCCATCGCCATGATCGCCTACCCCATCATCTTCGCCATCTGGAAGTTCTTCTACGTTGGTTTCCAGTACCTGCCCGATGTTCTGCTCAACTACATCCCCGATGTCGATGAGCTCATCACCCTGCGTCGTCGCGAGGGCATCTACAGCTCCGCTCAGCAGCTCTGCCAGCAGATCGCCCAGGCTATCGCCGTCAACGCATGGGCTATTGTCCTTGCTGCCTCCGGCTTCATTCAGACCGCCGGCAACAGCGACGCCGTAACCCAGCCCGCCACCGTGCCTCTGTACATCTGCGGCTACATGCTCATCGGCTGCGCCGGCTTCTTCCTGCTCGCGGCTGTCCTTGCCCGCGGCATCAAGATCGACAAGGAGCAGTGCGACATCCTCTGCGACGAGATCAAGCGCGTCAAGGAGGGCGGAAAGATGGCCGACGTCCAGCCCGAGGTCAAGGCTCTTTGCGAGGAGCTCTCCGGCTTCAAGTACGAGGACTGCTTTGCTCACAACAACGTTGGCTTCCAGGACGGCAGCGTAATTCCCGCCGAGTAGGGCAGGCGCATCGTCCAAACCACAGGGCCGTGCCACCGGAGATCCACCGGCGGGTGCGGCCCTTTTTTAAAAACGAGTAGTATGAACTTCTGATTACATTTGAGGGAGAGACCCATGGAGACGAACGTTATCTGGCGCAACGCCCGCGCGGCCGTTATTGAGCTCGACGACGGTGGCTACTTTACCTGTGCCGATACGTGGGAGATCTTTGTCAACGATGAGCCCGTCGGTACCACGAATACGGTCGAGACCTATGTTGACGGCCTGGTTCCCGGCAAGCGCAACCTCGTCCGCTTTGTCTGCGGCGAGCGTGAGCTGAGTGTGGGCGTCACCACGCCCGCGGAGCCCTTTACCATCAACGTTCGCGACTGCGGCGCCAAAGGCGATGCCGAGCACGATGACACCACCAATATCCAGGCTGCCATCATGGCTTGTCCCAAGGGCGGGCGCGTGCTGATTCCCGCTGGCAACTACCGCATCAAGTCCCTCTTCCTTAAGAGCAATATCAACATCGAGCTCGCCGAGGGCGCGGTGCTGCTGGCCCGTCACGACCGCGCGGCGCTTGCCTACATTCCGGGCACGGTCACGGGTGACAAGGGCACCGGGTATGCCGGCACCGATATGCTGCCCCTGGGCCGCTGGGAGGGCGAGAGCTTTTCGACCTATTGCTCGACCTTTACGGGTCTGAGCGTGCACGACGTGTGCATCTATGGCCGCGGCGCCATCGACGGCCAGACCGATTTTGCCGAGGATAACTGGTGGAACAAGGACTTTAAGAATATCTTCCGCCCCGAGGAGGGCCGCGAGATCGCCCGCCCGCGCATGATCTTCCTGTCCGAGTGCAAAAACGTGAGCCTTGCCGGCTTTACCGTCCGCAACAGCCCAGCATGGAACATCCATCCCGTTCTGTGCGAACACGTCGATGCCCTGTGCCTGTCCATCGAGGGTCCCAAGAACTCCCACAACACCGACGGCTTCGATCCCGAGAGCTGTGGCTTTGTTCGCATCCTGGGTTGCCAGTTCTCGGTGGGCGACGACTGCATCGCCATCAAGAGCGGCAAACTGGGCATTGAGCCCGAGCTTCGTCCCGCCACGCATGACGTGTTGATCGCTCACTGCTACATGCACGACGGTCATGGCGCCGTGGTGTTGGGGTCCGAGGCTGCCGGCGGCATCAAGGACCTCACCGTGAGCAAGTGCCTCTTTGAGCGCACCGACCGCGGCCTGCGCGTTAAGACTCGTCGCGGTCGCGGCAAGGACGCCGTCAACGAGGGCATCACCTTTGAGCACATTCGCATGGACGAGGTGCTCACGCCTTTCGTGGTCAATTCGTTCTACTTCTGCGATAAGGACGGCAAGACCGACTATGTCCAGAGCCGCGACGCGGTGCCCGTCGACGACCGTACGCCCGGCTTTGGCGCCACGACGTTTTGCGATATCGAGGCCACCAACTGCCACGCTGCCGCCGCCTACATCACGGGCTTGCCCGAGAGTAAGGTGACGCGCCTGACGTTCCAGGATGTCCATGTGACCTTTGCGGCAGATGCCGAGCCCTTTGTGCCTGCAATGGCCTGCGGCGTGGAGCCCATGGCGCGCCAGGGCATCATCGCGCAGAACGTGAAAGTCCTCGACCTGCAAAATGTGGTGATCGAGGGTCAGGATGGCGACGAGCTGCAGCTCGAGAACGTCGATAAGATTGTCCGTTCCTAGCTGGAATTGATGAACGGGGCCGCATTGCCGAAAAAATCGGCTATGCGGCCCTTGTGCCATGCGGCCGCGCTACGCATCATAACGAGAAGGTATACATGCTCAATAAAACGATTTGTGTCGGGGTCGATGGCTCGGATGCCGCGATCTCGTCCTATATTTTTGCTCCCACCGAGGATGCTTATGCCCTGGAACCCCGACCTGCAGTTTTGATTGTGCCGGGTGGGGGCTACGATCATATTTCGCCTCGCGAGGGCGAGCCGGTGGCGCTACGCTTACTTGCGATGGGGTATCAGGCTTTTGTTCTGGACTACTCGGTTGCGCCCGCCACCTATCCGCTTGCATTGCAAGAACTTGCGCGGGCGGTCGATACCGTGCGAAGTCATGCGACGGAGTTTTGCGTCGATCCCAATCGAATTACGGTCATGGGTTTTTCGGCGGGTGGACACCTGGTTGGCTTGCTCGGGGCGCTTTGGGACAAACCTTGGCTTGCAGAGTCGATCGCGACATCGCCTGAGTCGATTCGGCCTGACGCACTTTGCTTGGGCTATCCGGTCGTAAGCTCGGGGGCCTATGCCCATCGTGGCTCGTTTGAACACCTAACGGGTGCCGATGACGTTTTGGCTCAAAAGTTGTCGATCGAGAACATGGTGGGCGAAGGTTTTCCCCGTACGTTCTTATGGCATACCGCCGAGGATGCATCGGTGCCAGTCCAAAATAGCCTTTTGCTTGCGCAGGCGCTTGCCGATCACGGGATTGGCTTTAGCTTACATATTTTTCCGCATGGAAAGCACGGAGCATCGCTCGCCACGGCCCAAACGGCATTTAAGGGTTGCGCCGAGCATATTCAGCCACAGGTTCAGGGCTGGCCTGAGCAGTTTGCCGCCTGGGAGCGTGATGGACGATGAACGAAAGTATCAATGAGCTGCGTGTTTCGAGGGCTGCGTCAGGAGCGTATCCAACGATTTCTGATGCCTTGGCGGCAACCGATCAACTCTATCCGGACGCCGAGCAGGCGGTGACGATCCATATTGATCCGGGTGAGTACCGCGAGCGGGTCGAGATCCATCGGCCGCATGTGACGTTGGCGGGCGAGACGGCTGACAGCGTGCGCATCGTGGGCAGCCTGGGTGCCAAGATGCCCTCGGAGGACGGCTCGGGTGTCGACGGTACGCTCGGCACGTTTAGGACCTATACCGTTTTAGTCGATGCCGACGACGTGCGGCTCGAGAACCTCACGATCGTCAACGACGCCGGGGATGGTCGCGAGGTGGGACAGGCGATTGCCCTGTACGCCGACGGCGACCGTTTGGTGGTCGACGCCTGTTGTATTACGGGACGCCAGGACACGCTGTTTTTGGGCCCGTTGCCCCCGCGCGAAGTTAAACCGGGCGGGTTTATGGGGCCCAAGCAGTTTGCGCCGCGCCGGGTGGGCCGTCAGTATTTCCGACGCTGCCGGATTGAGGGCGATGTCGACTTTATCTTTGGCGGCGCGCGTGCCTATTTTGAGGGGTGTGAGATTCGCTCACTCAACCGCGATATGGACGTGAACGGTTACGTGACGGCGGCATCGACGCCCGAGGGAGAGCCGTACGGCTTCGTGTTCCACGGCTGCTCGTTTACGGCTTCGCAGGACGTGGCGTCGGATTCAGTCTACCTGGGCCGTCCTTGGCGCGAATGGGCCCAGACCGTGTTGGTTGATTGCTGGCTGGGACGACACATCAAACGCGAGGGCTGGTGGGATTGGAATAAGCCGGCGGCGCACAGCTGCGCGCTGTATGCCGGCGGCACCCTGTTTGGCCCCGCGGGTGATACTACCGACTGGGTGCCGTGGGCAAATGAACTCGATGCGATGGTTGCCGCTGGGTATTCCCGCGAGCAGGTGCTTGCCGGCGCGGATGGTTGGGATCCCGAGGGCGGCACCGGTGACGCGGTGGAGACGGCTGGGCTATCTGCCAATGGCCGCACCGTGCACATCGAGACGTACTACGAGGACGAACCTGCGCTGCGTGCCCTGCTGAAGCGCGAAGGGCGTTCGGCTGCTTTTACGGGCAAGACTCCTGCAGATTTTGAGGCATGGAAGGCTGCGACCAGGACTCGTCTGTACGATATTTTGGGTCTTTCGCTTATGGATCGCGCCCCGATTGAGATTCGTGAGCTCAGTCGCGTGCGGGTTGCCGGCAGCATCGTGCGCACTCATGCGGTGTTGCAGGTTGAGTACGATGTGTGGATGCCGTTTTACTTGTTGGAGCCGTCCTGCCCCAAGCTTGACGAGCGGGGACTCAAGCGCTGTTATATCTGCCCGCATGGTCACCAGGGGGCGGGTGCCGCAAGCATAGCCGGCGTTGCGGGCGTGCCGGCGGTCGACGATGCCGTACGCAAGTTTAACTACGACTACGGCCTGCGTCTGGCGCGCATGGGCTATGTGACCGTCTGCCCCGATGCACGTGGCTGGGGGAGCCGTCGCGACTGGAAAGGCCAGGGCGACGACGAGAACAGTTATCTGCGCGGGACCTGCCTAAACCAGGCGCGCATGGCGGAGCCGCTGGGCCTTACGGTTGCAGGTCTCAACGCCTGGGACAACATGCGTCTGATCGATTACCTGGAGACACGCGGCGACATTGCCATGGACGACCTGGGCTGCTTTGGTTTTTCGGGCGGCGGTTACATGACGCTGTACCTGGCCGCGCTCGACCCGCGCGTGCGCAAGGCGTTTGTCTCGGGCTATCTGTACGGTGTCGGTGATTCGCTAATGCACCTCAACGGCAATTGCAGTTGCAATTACACGCCTGGACTCTGGCGTCTGCTCGACATGGGCGACATCGCATCGCTTGTCGCGCCACGGCCGTTGTTGGTCCAAAGTTGCGAAGAGGATCATCTGAATGGGGTACGCGGGCTCAAAAATGTTGACGAGCAACTCAAGATCGTACGCGATGCCTACGAGTTGCTGGGCCGCAGAGGAGGTCTTCGGCACGAGGTGTGCCCGGGTGGACACCATCTGGGAGTGACACATCTTGTCGAGGATATCGAATGGCTCGATTCGCACGTTGCGAAATGCGACCGTGCTTAGCCCCTCGGCATGTTGCAAATAAACGGTACGTACCTGTATGGCCGCCAATGGGCGGATGAGGAGAAGATTATGGAAACGAAGAACTTGAGTGAATCGACCATTTGCTGCTTTGGCGATTCGACCACATGGGGGGATAACGGATGCGGCGCAGGCGGCAACGACATCTCTTGGACTTCGCATCTGGGCGCGTTGCTGGGAGGTGCAGTCGTCGAGAACTTTGGCATCAAGGGTTCGCGTATCGCCATCAAGGCCGACCGTACCGATTCATTTGTCGAGCGCTTGGACGGCATCGACGATGCGGCCGATGTCTATGTTGTCTTTGGCGGCGTTAACGACTTTAGCCGCAACGTGCCGCTTGGCGAGTTGGGCAGCACCGATGTGCATGAGTTCTATGGTGCGGTCGACTATCTGATCCGAACCATCACGGCGCGCTCACCTCAGGCAAAGCTCGTGTTTATGACGCCATGCAAGACGAGTGGTAAGCACGAGAAGGATATCCCGGCAAGCGATGAGGCGAACCATTTGGGTCTGACGCAAGACGCCTACGTGCGAGCGATGCTGGAGGTCTGTGACCGTTACTCCGTTCCGGTGATTGACCTGTATGCGCAAAGCGGCATCAGCCCGTTTTTGCCGGAGCACCGCGAACTCTATATGCCGGACGGTCTGCATTACAGCCCGGCTGGCTATGAGCGCCTGGCGCATCGCATCGCCGCGGGCTTAGCCACCGTTTGCCGTTAAAAGTCTGCCGTTCGCGGGGAATATAGGGTTAACGTTCACCCTATATTCCCCGTTCGCGTTACACTAGGGTTAACGTTCACCTATCATTAACGTCAGAGGGGACAGCAATGGGTTGCAATCAAATCCTGGACCGTTATATCGAGCAGTTGATCGAAACCTCTACGCCGCAGGCGCCGGCTTGGAATATCGAAAAGCTCCGTGCCGGTAAGGAGAACACCTGGAACTATATCGACGGCTGCATGATCAAGGCGCTCATCGAGCTGTACGAGATCACGGGTGAGCAGCGCTACCTGACCTTTGCCGATGACTACATCGATTTCTTTGTCCAGGACGACGGTACCATCAAGCATTACAACCCGCAGGAGTACAACCTCGATAACGTCAATGCGGGCAAGACCCTCTACAAGCTCTATGACCTGGTGGGCAAGCCCAAGTACCGTGCCGCCATGGACACCATCTACCGCCAGCTCGAGACCCAGCCGCGCACCAAAGAAGGCGTGTTTTGGCACAAGGCCGTCTATCCCAACCAGATCTGGCTCGATGGCATGTATATGGCCCAGCCGTTCTACATGCAGTACGAGCTGAGCTTCCACAACCGTCGTGCCTGCTCGGACAGCTTCCATATGTTCCAGGTCGTGCATGACCTGATGCGCAACCCCCTCAACGGTCTGTACTATCACGCTTACGACGCGAGCCGCAAACAGTTCTGGTGCGACCCGGTCACCGGCCTTTCGGCTAACTTCTGGCTGCGCGCCGAGGGCTGGTTTGCCATGGCACTCATCGATACCTGGGAGCTCATGCCGCCTTCGATGTCAGCCGAGAAGGACGAGATTCGCAAGATGTTCCACGACCTGATCGATGCCATGCTGCCGTATCAGGACGAGAAGACCGGCATGTGGCATCAGGTCATCAACCTGCCCAATATCGCCCCCAACTACCTGGAGGAGTCTGGTAGCGCGATTTTTGCCAATGCCATCATGAAGGGCGTGCGTCTAGGCGTGCTGGGCGAGCGTTACTACCAGTACGGCCGTCGCGCCTTCGACGGCATCTGCGAGACCTGCCTGTCCGAGCATGATGGGCAGCTGGCGCTCGACAACATCTGCCTGGTCGCGGGCTTGGGAAACACCGCGCACCGCGAGGGCACGTTTGGTTACTACATGAGCGAGCCTATCGTCAAAAACGATGCGAAGGGCGTGGCGCCGCTGGTGCTTGCCTATATCGAGACCATGCATCACGACAAACTGGCCGGCAGGCATGACCCGCTTGCTCCCTCGGGCGTGTGCTCTATCGAGGACCCGTTTGGCGGATACACCCCGGGCATCAACGCTCATAAGGGATGTGAATAACGTGGGGGCTATTACTCCGGGTGTGCGTTTGCACGACCTTCCGCAGGGGACCGTCGAGGAACGCATCCGCATGGCGGGAGAGCTGGGCTTTTCGTGCATTCAGCTGCCGAGCAAGGTGCTCTACGCATCGATGGGGATCGATCGAGGCGGCCTGACCCGCGAGCTTGCCGACCATTTGCTTGCGGTGCTCGACGAGGCGGGCGTTTCGGTCGCCGTGCTCGGCTGCTATAAGAATTTGGCGACGCCCGATCGCCAACAGCTCGTGGATAACATTGCCGAGTACGAGGCATGCCTGAACTTTGCCCAGATGCTCGGCGGATGCCCGGTTGGCACCGAGACCGGTCGCCCCAATGCGCAGAACCGCGTTGCTGACGACCGCATGACCGATGGGGCACTCGAAGCGTTTACAGACGGGCTTGCACGCGTCTGCGATCGGGCCGAGGCCGTGGGCGGGCAAATTTTGATCGAGCCCGGTTGGAACGAGACGGTTAATACTCCGGATCGCTGCCGTGAGGTGCTGGAGCGCGTCTCGAGCCCGTCGCTCGGCGTGATCTACGACCCGGTATCGCTGCTGCACCCCAGTGTCGTTGACGAAGCGCAGGAAATCACCGCGCGCATGCTCTACTTATGCGGCAGTAAGATCCGCGTGCTGCACGCCAAGGATTTTGAGATCGTTGATAACGAGGACGAAGCCGGTTGGTGCGACGGTACGGGTTCACGTCTGGTGTGTCATGGCGTGGGCGAGACGGGCCGCTATGACTTTGAGCCCGTAGTGGCCTGGGCGGCTGCCGCCTGCCCTGGGATTCCCTGCGTGGTCGAGAACAGTGTGCCGGCGACGGCGGCTGACTGCCTGGCGACACTCGAGCACATGTCCGCTCGCTGCGGGGCTTCGCATCGCGAGTTATAGCATTGGCTTTTGCTGTGTCGGCAGATTGAGATTACCTGTATGGGGGCGGCGGTGAAGGGTCTTTATCGTCGCCCCCATTGGATTGCATTAAAAAGGGGAGTTGCGTGGCTATCCACATTGTCGAAGAGGCGAATCGTTGCCTAGGTTGTAAAAGGGCGTTCTGTCAGATTAAGGGCTGCCCGGTTCAGACGCCTATTCCGCAGGTCATCGACCTGTTCAAACAGCGTCGTCTAGAAGAGGCGGGCGAGCTGCTGTTCCAGAACAATCCCATGAGCGCGGTCTGCTCCGTGGTGTGCAACCATTCGGGCCAGTGCGAGGGTGCTTGCACCCAGGGCCGCAAGGGCACACCCGTGCATTTCTCGAGCATCGAGAACTATATCTCGACAGCGTATTTGGATCGTAAGGAGTGGACGCCCGCGCCGTCGTGCGGCAAACAGGTTGCTGTGGTCGGTTCCGGTCCTGCCGGTATTACCGTGGCCATTAAGATGGCCCAGCTGGGCTGTGCCGTCACGGTATTTGAACAGCGCCCCGAGATCGGCGGTGTGCTGGAGTACGGTATCCCCGAGTTCCGTCTGCCGCGCTCGCTCGTGCAAAAGTACCGCCACGTGATGTGCTCGCTCGGCGTGCGCGTTCGCCCCTCGACCACCATCGGCGGTGCGCTCCACATCGACGACCTGCTGCGCGACGGCTACGATGCGGTCTTTGTCGGTACTGGTACCTGGCGAGCTCGAAAGCTGGGTATTCCCGGCGAGTCGCGCGGCAACGTGCTGTTTGGTATCGATTATCTGGTCGATCCCACGAGCGTGGCAATCGGGCAGAACGTGGCGGTTATCGGCGCCGGCAATGTGGCCATGGATGTTGCCCGCACGGCCCTGCGCTCGGGTGCTCGCAAGGTCACCGTGTATGCCCGTTCGCGCCATATCTCGGCCATCGATGACGAGGTAGAGCTGACCGAGCTCGATGGTGCCGAAATCGTGTGCGGCAAGGCGATTTTTGCCATCGACGATAACGGTCCGGTCTTCGAGACGGCTATCTTCGACGAGGAGAATAACGTGGTGGGCTACGAGGAAGAGCTTGACCATGTGTCTGCCGATACGGTTGTGATTGCGGCGTCTCAGGTGCCCAAAGACAAGCTTGTGCTTACGACGGGTGGTCTGGAGACCGACCATCGCGGCCTTCTTTCGGTCGACGAGAACGGCATGACAACGGTGCCTGGCGTCTTTGCCGCCGGCGACGTGGTTAACGGCCCGCTGACGGTTGTTCACGCCGTAGCCGGCGCCAAGCTCGCCGTCGAAGGCATGACTGCCTATTTGGGTCTCTAACACATCCCATCCATTAGTTGCGGTGAAATACGGACTGTTTTGGCTGCCAAAAGCCTCATCTACTCCGTATTCCACCGCAACTTTTTTTGTGAGGTGGGCTAGAGACGCTGCATGCGGTACCCGACACCCATGTGCGTCTGAATCATCTTGGGGTGAGAGGGGTCTGCCTCGATCTTCTTGCGCAGGGTGCGCATGAACACGCGCAGGCTCGCCAGATCGCTGTCCCAGCTCGTGCCCCATATCTCGCGGGTGATGAAGGTGTGGGTGAGCACCTTGTCGACGTTTTTCGCCAGAAGGACGAGCAATTTGTACTCGGTTGGGGTGAGCGAGAGCTCGCGTCCGTCTTTCGTCGCGTATCCCGCGGCGTAGTCGATATGCAGCGGACCGTTGTCAAACGTGCTCGCTTCTGTCGACTCGCTCGACGCCATCGAGGAGCGCCTCAAATTCGCACGGACGCGCGCGAGCAACTCATCCACAGAAAAGGGCTTGGTGAGGTAGTCGTCTGCCCCTGCGTCAAGCGCTGCAATCTTGTCGGAATCTTCGGTGCGCGCCGAAATGACGATAATGGGGACTGCCGACCAGCTTCGGATCTTCGTGATGACCTCGATACCGTCAATGTCAGGAAGGCCGAGGTCGAGCATGATGAGGCTGGGGCCGTGCGACACCGCATCCATGATGGCGGCCTGGCCGTTGCAAACCTTGCTCACGACATAGCCGTGGAGGTCAAGCGCGGTCGAAACGAGGTTTTGAACGGTCAGGTCATCTTCGACCAGGAGGATGCGTGGCTTAGCGGCATTATTCATGAATCTCGATCTCCTCGGCGGGCAGGGTAAAACGGAAGACGGCCCCATGGGGGTGGTTGTCGCGAACTTCGATGACGCCGCCATGCGCCTCCACGATGGAGCGGCAGAGCGACAGCCCAAGGCCGATGCTTCGACGCGAATCCACGGGCCGCGTATTGCTTGAGGTGAAGAAGCGCTCAAAGATATGAGGCTTGTCGCAGTCTGCCACACCCGGCCCATCGTCTGCGACGTCCACCACGACGAGCGCACCCTCGCGACGTGCGCTGATGGTGACAGTCGAGTCCTCGGGCGTGTATTTGAAGGCGTTCATGATGAGATTCGTAAGCACCTGCATGATGAGATGGACGTCGATGCGTACCAGCAGGATGTCGTCAGTGTGCTCGATGGTGACGGCACGTCCATGCGATGCTTGGGCGACATGGCTGAGGGCGGCCTCGATGACCTCGTCGATGAGCTCGGATGTTAAGTTGAGGCGAATGGTGCCGTCCTCGACGCGTGTGATGGCGAGGAGGTTTTCCACGGTATCGATAAGCCAGAGGGAGTCGTCGTAGATGGCATCGGCAAGATCGCAGCGTTGTTCGAGGCTGAGCTTCTCGTCGCTCTTCCGAAGGATTGCCGCAGATCCGGATATAGCCGTGAGGGGTGTCCTCAAATCGTGGCCGATGGAGCGCAAAAGGTTGGCGCGCAGCTGCTCGTTTTTCGCCAAGACCGCAGCCTCTTCGCGCTCTTGCGCCGCCCGGTCGCTTTCGAGCGCCAAGGCGCATTCACCTACGATAGATAGGACGATCGAATGCTCGAAGGCTTCGATCTCGCGCCCCTCCAGGGCGATGCCGATGACACCGAATACCTTGTCGCCGGTGCGAACCGCGAGGTAGAGACAGCGCGCCTCAGGCAGGGTCCGCGTGCTTGCGCCCGCGCGCTTGTTGTTGGTGTAGGTCCAGGTTGCAACGGCGCGCTCGTAGTCGGTGAGCAGCGACGCGGATCGGTTTTCGGTGCCAGCGGACTCATAGAGCGCCTTGCCGAGCGTGCCGTGTTCGGCGGGGTAGAAGACCACGTCGAGTTTTAGCAGTTTGACGAGTTGGTTCATGGCGACGCGGGCGCACTCCTCCGCGCTATGGGCTTGCTGCAAGAGCTGGTTCGTTTCGAGGAGTACGCGCGTTTTGAATGCGTTCTCGGCGGATGTACGGGCGTTGTCGGCGATGCGCGCAGTTAACTCGCCGGCGACCATAGCGGTGGCGAACATGATACCGAACGTGACCAGATAGCTTCGGTCGTAGCTGGCGAGCGAAAACAGAGGCGTGACGAAGCAGAAGTTGTAAAGCACTACAGAGAGCACGCTCGATACGATCGTGCAGATACGCCCCGTCGTGGTGACGGCGGTCAGCAGGGCCGTGAAGATATAGAGGGATATGATGCTGGAATCGGCAAATCCCAGATGGCGGAAAGCCGTGCCGATCGCCGTGGCGACAAGAGAGAGGGCCAGCGTGCGAAGCACGTTTCGGCTGCTGGGCGGCTGCAGGGCGAGCGTACGGCGGCGTCCTTTGGGCCGGGAGGGCGGAGTCGACTGGTCTGGAATGATGTAAATGTCGAGGTTCGGGGCGAATGTTATGAGCTGTTCTACGAGAGATTTGCGGCCAAAGAGGGCCTGACGGACGCTGCTGCGCTCGCCCGTGCGCCCCATGACGATCTTCGAAATACCCGACAGGCGCGCGAACTCGGAGATCTGAAACGCGATGTCGTCGCCATAGACGGTTTCCATATGTGCTCCGAGCTGCTCGGCTAGGGCGATATTGGCTGCAAGCTTGGTGCGCTCATTATCGCTCATGGCTTGCGTGTGCGGGCTCTCTACGAACAGGGCGACGAGCTCGCTGCGAAACGCTTTCGCCATGCGCGCGGCGGCACGGACGATGCGGGGATTGGTCGGCGCCGGGGAGACACAGACTAAGATACGCTCCCTGGTGTAGTAGTCACGGTTTCCCAGCACGCGTGCGGCGTCTGTGAGGTGGCCGGTGCGATCGGCGCAGCGGCGCAGCGCGATTTCTCGGAGTGCGGTGAGGTTCTCGACGGTAAAAAAATGCTGTTGCGCTCGGGCGGCTTGCGCGGGACGGTAGACGAGGCCGGCGCGAAGGCGCTCAAGTAGGTCTTCGGGCTCTATGTCGACGAGCTCGACCTGGTCGGCATCATCGAAGATACGGTCGGGGATTCGTTCGCTCACGACAACGCCGGTGATGGATGCAACCATGTCGTTTAGGCTCTCGATATGCTGAACGTTCACGGTCGTATAGACGTCGATGCCCGCATGTAGAAGTTCCTCGACGTCTCGATAGCGTTTGTCGTGGCGAGACCCCGGCGCATTCGTATGGGCGAGCTCGTCGACAAGGATGAGCTGAGGGGCGCGTTCGATAGCCGCATCTAGATCGAACTCGCTGAGCGCAATGCCGTTGTGCTCGATGAGTTTACAGGGCACGTTCTCAAGCCCTTGTGCAAGATGGGCAGTTGCCGGACGTTCGTGCGGCTCAATGTACCCCGCGACGACGTCAACACCTCGCCGCTTGGCGGCGTGGGCGGCTTGAAGCATCGCATAGGTTTTGCCTGCGCCGGCAGCGTAGCCAAAGAAAATCTTGAGGTGTCCCCGGCTGGTTCGAGCGTCATCGGCGACCTCGTCTTTCTCAATTGCCTTGAGGATGAGGTCTGGATTGACGCGAGTGTCCGATGCGTCGCGCTGCATAGCGTAGCCTTTCTGAAGCGTTGTCCATGCGTGCATACGCGGTGAGGACGCCACTGTATGCTCGCGAGGTCGAGTATAGGCGCACTGCAGCCGCAATAGTGCTTTCTACCTGCATCTTTACGGCATCTTAAGGACGTGGGCCCCGGCCCTCACGCCTCTTTAATCCCTAGAAGCGTTTACTGTCCCCAGACGCTTGCGAGAGCAGGCGTCCGAGACATCGGACCGCGCGTGAAAGGGGCGGTAAATGGACATCCTCAGTCCCATCATCGGAGTCGTCTGCATTGGACTCTTTATCTATTACATCTACATTCTGATGAGGAGTGATTCGTAAACTATGGATGCTGCGATTCAGTACATCTTGTACTTTGCCGTGCTCGTCGTCTTGGCCGTTCCGCTCGGTCGGTTCATGGCCCATATCATGGATGGTGAGCATACGTTCCTGTCGCCTGTGTTTGCTCCTGTGGAGCGTGGCGTCTATCGTCTGCTTCGCATCGACGCGGCAGAGCAGATGGGGTGTAGGCGCTATCTGGCGAGCGTGCTGGTCTTTTCGGGGATCGGCCTCGTGGCTCTTGTGGCACTCCAGGTGCTTCAGTCTTTCTTGCCAGGCAATCCCCAGCACCTGCCGGGTGTGTCATGGGACCTGTCGTTCAATACTGCTGCTTCCTTCATAACCAACACCAACTGGCAATCCTATTCCGGTGAGACCACCCTGTCCTACTTTGTGCAGTTCATGGGCCTCACCGTGCAAAACTTCTTGTCCGCCGGCACCGGTATTGCGGTCATGTTCGCGCTCATCCGCGGTTTCCGTCAGGTCAAGGAGCAGGGTCTGGGTTCCTTCTGGGTCGACCTCACCCGCACCGTCCTGTATGTGCTCATCCCGCTGAACCTCGTGTTCGGCATCTGCCTGGCTGCCGGTGGCGTTATCTCCAATTTTCAGCCGGCTCAGAAGGCTGAGCTCGTAGAGCCCGTTGCTGTCCAGCCTAATGCAGACGGCGGTTGGAGCGTCATCGACGGCGCCCAGATCGAGGGCGACACGGTCAAGGTCGACGGCAAGGTCGTCGAGGGCGCCCGCGTGGTCACCGAGCAGTTTTTGCCCCAGGGTCCTGCGGCCAGCCAGGTTGCCATCAAACAATCCGGCACCAACGGCGGCGGCTTCTTTGGCGCGAACTCTGCGCATCCGTATGAGAACCCCAATGCCTTCACCAACATCATCGAGATGACCAGCTTGCTGCTGATTCCGGTCGCCTGCTGCTTCACCTTCGGCATCGGTGTCAAGAATGCCAGGCAGGGCAAGGCCATCTTCGCGGCGATGTTTATCCTGCTCGTGGTCTTTACCGGCATCATCGCCGTTAACGAGCATATGGGTACGCCGCAGCTGGCAGATGGCGGCGCGGTCAACATCGAGATGACCGATGGCCAGGCGGGCGGCAACATGGAGGGCAAGGAGAGCCGCTTTGGCATCGCCTCCTCTTCTACCTGGTCCGCTTTCACGACGGCTGCTTCCAACGGCTCGGTCAACTCCATGCACGACTCCTACACCCCGCTCGGCGGGTTTGTCCAGATGCTCCAGATAGCGCTGGGCGAGGTGGTGTTCGGCGGCGTGGGCTGCGGCCTGTACGGCATGATCGGCTTCGCCATCCTCACGGTATTTATCGCCGGCCTTATGGTCGGCCGCACGCCCGAGTTCCTGGGCAAGAAGATCGAGCCGACCGAGATGCGCTGGGCGGTGGTTCTGTGTCTCGCCACCCCGTTCGCCATTCTGGTGAGCTCCACTATCGCCTGCATGGTGCCCGGTCTTGTCGACCAACTCAACAACGGCGGGGCGCATGGCTTCTCCGAGGTCCTGTACACCCTTACTTCGGCTGGCGGCAACAACGGCTCCTCATTCGCCGGCATGAACTGCAACATCCCGTGGATCAACGTGCTGCTGGGTATCGAGATGCTGTTCGCGCGGTTCCTGCCGATTGCGGGCACGCTCGCCATCGCGGGCTCGCTGGCCGGGAAGGGCAAGGTCGCCGAGGGCGCCGGCACGCTTTCCACCACCAATGCCATGTTCGTGTTCCTGCTGGTATTCGTCGTTCTGCTGATTGGCGCCCTGAGCTTCTTCCCGGCGTTGGCGCTTGGTCCCGTTGCCGAATTCTTCCAGATGGTTGCGTAAAGGAGTCGCAGATTTATGGCTATGCAAAAAGACATGATGAGCCGCGCGGTGCGCGATTCATTTGCCAAGCTTGACCCCCGTGTCCAGGTCCAAAACCCGGTCATGTTCCTGGTGTGGCTGTCGGCCGCCATGACCTCCATTCTGGCTATCGCCTCAATTATTGGGGTACAGGACGCCGACGTCCCCACGTACTATGTGATCGCCATTGCCGTCATTCTCTGGCTGACCGACCTCTTTTCAAATTTTGCCGAGGCGCTTGCCGAGGGCCGCGGTAAGGCGCAGGCAGATTCCCTGCGCGCGGCGAAAAAGGACGTCGAGGCCCATCGCATCGAGTCCGTCGAGGATAAGGACCGTTTCACGGTCGTTCCCGGTACCGAGCTCTCACGCGGGGATCTGGTGGTCGTGCGCGCCGGCGAGCAGATTCCGGGAGACGGCGATGTCATCGAGGGTGCCGCCTCGGTTGATGAGTCGGCCATCACCGGCGAGTCTGCACCCGTGGTTCGTGAGGCTGGCGGCGACCGTTCTGCCGTCACTGGCGGCACTACCGTGCTTTCCGATTGGATTGTGGTGAAAATTACCAGCGAGCCTGGCCAGAGCTTCCTGGATAAGATGATCGCCATGGTCGAGGGCGCCGCCCGCAAGAAGACCCCCAACGAGGTCGCGCTCGAGATCTTTCTGGTTGCTCTGTCCGTCATCTTCATCCTCGTGACGATCGCACTGTATTGCTACTCGAGTTTCTCTGCAGGGCTCAACGGTATGGCGAATCCCACCGCTGTGACCACGCTCGTTGCCTTGCTCGTCTGTCTTGCGCCCACCACCATTGGTGCGCTGCTGTCCGCCATTGGCATCGCCGGCATGAGCCGACTGAACGAGGCCAACGTGCTGGCCATGTCCGGCCGCGCCATCGAGGCCGCCGGCGACGTCGACATCCTCATGCTCGATAAGACCGGTACCATCACCTTGGGCAACCGCCAGGCCGCTGAGTTCATTCCGGTCGACGGTGTCGATCCGGCAGAACTCGCCGATGCCGCGCAGCTGTCCTCTCTGGCGGATGAGACCCCCGAGGGCCGCTCCATCGTCGTGCTCGCCAAGGAGCAGTTTGGGCTGCGCGGCCGCACACTCGAGGATAAGGGCATGGAGTTCATCCCCTTCACCGCGGCGACCCGCATGTCCGGTGTGAACTACGCCGACAGCGAGATTCGCAAGGGTGCGGCCGATTCCGTTCGCGCTTATGTGGAGGCTGCCGGAGGAGTGTTTTCGAAGGAGTGCGACGAGGCCGTCGAACGCATTGCGAAGGTGGGCGGCACCCCGTTGGTCGTGGCAAAGGACCGACGTGTGCTGGGCGTCGTCTACCTTAAGGACATCATCAAGTCCGGCGTGAAGGAAAAGTTCGCCGATCTGCGCCGCATGGGTATCAAGACCATAATGGTGACGGGTGATAATCCGCTGACGGCCGCCGCCATCGCCGCCGAGGCCGGTGTGGATGACTTCCTGGCCGAAGCGACGCCCGAGGGCAAGCTCGATAAGATCCGCGCGTTCCAGCATGAGGGCCATCTGGTCGCGATGACCGGAGATGGCACCAACGACGCGCCCGCTCTGGCCCAGGCCGACGTCGCCGTGGCCATGAACACGGGAACCCAGGCTGCCAAGGAGGCCGGCAACATGGTCGACCTCGACTCCAGCCCCACCAAACTCATCGATATCGTGCGTATCGGCAAGCAACTGCTCATGACCCGCGGCTCGCTCACGACCTTCTCGGTCGCCAACGACGTCGCCAAGTATTTCGCCATCATCCCGGCGCTATTCTCGCCGATCTACCCCGGGTTGGACGCCCTCAACATCCTGGGGCTCACCAGCCCGTTGACTGCCGTGCTGTCCGCCATTATCTACAACGCGCTGGTCATCGTCGCGCTGATTCCTGCCGCCCTGAAAGGCGTGAAGTACCGCGAGCTTTCGTCCGGCCAG
This sequence comes from Collinsella sp., assembly GCA_014871545.1. Classification (GTDB taxonomy): domain Bacteria; phylum Actinomycetota; class Coriobacteriia; order Coriobacteriales; family Coriobacteriaceae; genus Collinsella. The sequence goes on from WGSR01000003.1 coordinate 24,930, forward strand.
CTGCTGACCCACAACCTGCTGGTGTGGGGCCTGGGCGGTATTGTGGCGCCGTTCGTATTCATCAAGATTATCGACATGCTGCTGGCCTTGTTCGGCATTGGCATGATGTAGACGGAGGTATGTATGTTCAAAGGTATCGCATCGCGCGCACTTGGCGTGTTCGCGCTGTTTACCGTTGTCTGCGGTCTGGGCTATACGCTCGTCGTGACCGGCATCGCCCAAGTTGCGTTCCCGTATCAGGCGAACGGTTCGCTCATCAAGGTCGACGACAAGATCGTGGGCTCCGAGCTGATCGGCCAGAACTTTGAGGATGAGGACCACATGTGGGGCCGCATCCAGAACGTGTCAATTGTCGAAGGCGAAGACGGCGAGCTCATGGCGTACGGTGCCCCGTCCAACCTGTCCCCGGCGAGTGAGGAGTATCGGCAGCTGATAGATGCGCGCGTGAAGAAGATCCGCGCCGCCAACCCCGATGCCGATATGGACGCTGTGCCCGTCGACCTGGTGACGTGTTCGGGGTCCGGCCTCGACCCGGAGATCTCTCCGGATGCCGCCGAGTACCAGGTCCCGCGCCTTGCCAAAGCCACGGGCAAAAGTGAGGACGAGGTGCACGACATCATCGCCGCGTGCACCAAGGGTCGTTTCCTCGGCGTGTTCGGCGAGCCCACGGTCAACGTGCTCAAGGTGAACCTTATGCTGGACGGCGTGCTGTAGGTGAAGGAGCGGCGGATGAGGGCATGACTGACTATCTGAGCCCTCAATTCCACCCCGCCCATCAGTTGCGGTGAAATACGGACTGTCTTGGCTGTCAAAGGCCTTATCTACTCCGTATTCCACCGCAACTTTTTGTGGGTCGATACGTAGGCAGGGGAGTGCGTGCGGTCGGGTACCGTGCGGTTGCTGGTACGATAGATAAGTCAGCAACTGCCGCCGAGCGGCTTAAACGAAAGGAACCCTGTATGGAGTCTTCCGCCTATCCGATGCTCTTTAGCCCGATCAAGGTCGGTGCGACCGAGGTCAAGAACCGCGTCT
>WGSR01000030.1 GCA_014871545.1 Collinsella sp.
ACGGCAATGCCAACTACAACTCGGCGACGAACGTCTGGGTTCGCCCCCGCCCCGGCTTCCTCGTCGGCTAGCCAGCCGAGTGCTCTATACTCTGCTTTTAGGCGACCGCCTTGCGCGGTCGCCTCCTGCCCGCGAAGCGGGCCGTTTTTTTCGCCAGTTTCCCCAGGAGGTGCACGTGAGCGGCGTCTACCAGCGCAACCGCGAGGTGTCCGAGTACAAGTTCTTCACACAGGCCATCGCCATCCGCGTGGAGGTCAACAAGCTGATGGCGTCGTCCTCCGTGGTTCCGAAGGCCTATCGTCTGCTGAACGCGGTGCCGACCGTGGAGACGGCGCGCAGCATCGTGTACAACGTCAACCGCGCCGACTGCTTCTATCCCAACAGCTCGTTCAACGCGCTGGAGAGGAAACGCTACCTGACGCTGGCCATAGCGGACTGCGAGCAGCTTATGCTGGACATGCAGTGCCTCATGGATATCGGCCTGCCCGTGAACGCCAACCGCTTCGAGGAGCTGGCGGCCATGGTCGAGGAGGAGATCAAGCTGCTAAAGGGCGCGCGCAAGAACGTGCGCGTCACCGGCAAGAAGTCCACCGAGGAGCGCATAGCCGAGGCCGAGGCCGAGCTAGAGCGCCTGCGTTCGCTATAATGGACGGCGGTCGCGCCTTGTTTATCGGTACAATTGGTGGCTGCGTTCCGTTGCGTCGGGCTCCGCGTCCAACGTGTGCTATGTCAACAACAACGGCAATGCCAACTACAACTCGGCGACGAACGTCTGGGTTCGCCCCCGCCCCGGATTCCCTTATTGCCAGACCGAGTAGGCCCCAGAGCCGAAAGCAGAGCGCGAAGAGGAAGGAAGGCGCGACCGTCGGGCATGCGCCCGTAAATACGCACCCCGCGAGGGTGGCCGGACGCTGCTTGCATGGCGCGGCGCTCCGTGGCTTCGCCGCGTTTCATGGCCATACCTCAAGCGGCTGCCAGAGCCACATTGCAAGCCGCGCGGGGTGCCTCCTGTGAACTCCGAGCAAAGGCGGGCGGCGCGCCGCAAGCGGCGCGAGGAGAAGCGCGCGCAGGCCAAGGCCGAGCGCGTCAAGGCGTGCACGCTTGATACCGTGGCCGATCTCAACAGCCTGTGCAAGGCATCGAAGCAGGCCGCGCGCGGCGTGATGTGGAAGGCATCCACGCAGCGATACATGAAAAGCTACCTGCGCAACGCCGTCCTGTCCCGCCGCGACCTTTTGGAGGGGCGCGACATATGCCGGGGCTTCATACGGTTCGACCTGTGGGAGCGCGGAAAGCTGCGCCATATCAGCGCGGTGCACTTCCCCGAGCGCGTTGTGCAGAAGTCGCTGTCGCAGAACGCGCTCGTTCCCGCCATAGTCCCCACTCTCATAGCCGCCAACTCCGCGAACATAAAGGGGCGCGGCACCGACTACGCCCTGAAGCTGCTCAAGCGCCACCTGGCCGACCACTGGAGGCGGCACGGCCGCGAGGGCTACATCCTCCTGGGCGACTTCTCCGACTACTTCGCGCGCATAGCGCACCAACCCGTCAAAGACCAGGTGGCCTCCGCGCTGCTAGACCCGCGCGTGGTCGCCTTGGAGCACCGCCTGATAGACGCGCAGGGCGATGTGGGCCTGGGGCTGGGCAGCGAGCCGAACCAGATATGCGCCGTGGCCCACCCCAACCGCATCGACCACTACGTGACCGAGATGCTGCGCCCCGAGGCGTACGGGCGGTACATGGACGACTTCTACCTCATACACGAGAGCAAGGAGTACCTGCAGGTGTGCCTGCTGCTGATAGGGCGCAAGTGCGCCGAGCTGGACATAGAGCTGAACCCGCGCAAGACCCGCATGGTGAAGCTGTCGCGCGGCTTCACGTGGCTGAAGAAGCGCATCTTCTACACGGAGACGGGCCGCATAGTCGTGAAGCCGTGCCGAGACTCCATAACGCGGGAGCGCCGCAAGCTCAAGAAGATGGCCCGCATGGTCGCCGATGGCGTCATGACCCCCGAGCAGGTGGAGCAGAGCTACCAGAGCTGGCGCGGCGGCATGAAACGGCTGGACGCGCACCGCAGCGTGCGGGCCATGGACGCGCTGTACCGCAGCCTGTTCGGAAATCTCGCACAGGGGGGGGGTGCTCAATGCAGGCCAACCAGAGGGACGATTCAAGCGGAAGCAAGCCCTCGCAATAGCGGAGAACCGGCAACTCAAAGCAGCGGCCTAAGCGAAGCGGCTGCGAAATAACAGAAGCATCGAAGGCGTGCTGCGGCGCGCCTTCTTCCTTTGCGCCCATCAAAGCGGCTCGGCAATCTCACGGCGCTAATACGATGGCGGCACATTCCCCGACAAGAGAGGAGTCCGCATGGACACTGAGGAAGACACGCCGCGCCCCAACGAGCTTCAAGATGGCACCATGGCCGAGGTCAACGCCCTGCGCAATCTGCTGTCGCAGATCGGCGACCCAGACGCGGCGCGCGACGCGGGCGTTATCGACGATGACGAGTACGCTGAGCGGAAGGCGCGAAAGCTCGCCTACACCGCGGCGCTCGCCGCCTACGACAGAGGCGAGACGCCCGACGTGTCGGCGCTGCTCGACCAGATGCGCGAGCAGGCGTCGCAGCCGACGCAGACCGAGCAGAACACGGCAAACATCGACTACCTGCTCATGACGGTCGGAGGTGACCAGTAATGCCGACGAAGAAGACCGACGAGCACTCCAAGCACTTCGCGCTCGTCAAGAAGTACTACGACCGACCTCTTTGGAGCAAGGCACGAGTGCATAAGGCAGTCGAGTGCAAGTGGATTACCGCCGACGAGTACAAGGAGATCACCGACGAGGAGTACGCGGCCGAATAGGCGGAAGGAGGGCGCTCAGGATGGAAGTGCTCAAGCTCTTCGCGCCATATGGGCCGGGATGGCTAGGCGGCGTGCTGCTCGGCCTCATCGCGTTCTACTTCGGCAGGCAGTTCCTCGAGGAGTACAAGCGGCAGAACGAGCGCAAGGCCGGCATCGACATGAAGCGCGAGGAGCGGAAGCAGGCCGAGGTCGACGAGCGCGCGCAGCGGGACCGCGAGCGCTCGCAGATGGAGGGCCGCATCGCCGCGCAGATGGAGCGAAGCAACAGCCTCATGGAGGCCATGAAGACCCTCATGGAGTCCGTGGTGGCGTCCAACGAGGTCTTGCACAACGACTTGGCTCACAGCCAAGCGCGCAGCCAAGGCATGGCGCAGAAGGTCGACCACATCTGCGACCGCGTCGACCTGATCTACAGCAAGGAATCCGACAGATAGGAGCAATCGAATGAATGAGATCCAGGCGGGCCTCACGGTGTGCACGGTGCTGGTCGTGCCGTACATCGTGCAGGCCATCAAGACGAAGGCGATGACGGGCAATGTCGCCCGCTGGACGGCCATCGCCGTCTCGGCAGGATGCGGCGCCCTCACGGCCATGTCGGGCGGCGTCCCGACCGAACCCTCGGCGTGGGTTACGTCCATCTTCGCAGCTGTCGGTGGCGTACAGGTGGCCTATGCGGCCTTCAAATCAGTCGGTATCACGGACAAATGGCTGGACGCCCTGCTGGCGCTCGGCGACATCAAGGAGGACTAACATGGCAGACTTCGTGAACGTCCAGCCGGACGAGTACAAGCTCCTCGGCTGCAACTTCTCGGCGGGACGACCCTTCGGCATCAAGGGCGTCACGATCCACCACATGGCCGGCGACCTCAACGCCAGCCAGTGCAACGGCATCTGGGGTGCCAACGGCTGCTCGGCGCACTACTCGGTCGACCGCAATGGCTACATCGTGCAGCACGTCAACGACACCGACCGCGCCTACGCCTGCGGCGACGGAATCGGCACCGGGCGCGGCAACGACACCACCATCAGCATCGAGCACGCGAACAGCGGCAGCAACCCGTGGACGGTTCACGAGAAGGCAATCGAGAGCGGCGCGCACCTCGTCGCTGCCCTGTGCCTGTACTACAGCCTCGGTCGCCCCGAGTGGTGCAAGAACGTGTTCCCGCACCGCTACTGGAGCGCCACGGCTTGCCCCGGCGAGCTTGCGGGCTCCCAGCGCGACCATTACATGCAGCGCGCTCAGGCGTGGTACGACGCTATGAAGGGCGGCAAGGCACCAGCCCCCTCAACCGCCGCTAAGCCTGCCGCGGCAAAGCCCGCTCAGGCGGCATCCGGCGGCTTCTCAAAGGCATCTGGCAAGCGTGCCCCCGTCCACTACTCCCTCCACCTCAAGGGTGGCGGCTGGCTGGACGAGGTGACCGACTTCGGCTCCGGCGACAACGGCTTTGCAGGGTATCCGTGCCGACAGCACGACCTTCTTTGTGCACGCGTCGACCGCGGCACGCTCAAGTATCAGGTGCATACCATCGAGGACGGCTGGCTCGACTGGGTCGCCAAGGGCGACCGCAACGACACCGTGAACGGCTGCGCCGGAATCGCCGGTCATACAATCGACGGCGTGCGCATGTACTACGTGACCCCGGGCGGCGAGGAGTACAAGCAGGCGTGGTATCGCTCGCAGACCACCGCGCGCGCCGGGTGGCTCGATACCGTGTGCGACGATGGCTCCACCTACGGCGGCGATGATTACGCTGGTTTCTACGGCGAGCCGCTCGACCGACTTCAGGTCTGCGTCACCGACGGCAACCCGTACTAGCATGGTCGCGTTGGCCTTCGTCCTCGGCGCGCTCTTCGGCGGCGCCGTGGCGACAATCGGGCTCTGCATCGTGAGCATCAACCGGCATTAGCCGCAGCCCGCTCGGGTTATCCCGGGCGAGTTTTTTCTCGAGAAAAGGTGTCGCTACGCCGCCCGTGGTATCCTGAGAAGCACGACGGTCCCAACGGCGCAGATCTCGGTTCTAGATTCTATGCAGACGGGGCACCATCGAACGTAAGACCGTCCGAACCTCGCATGGTCCGGGCGGTTTTTCTTATACCGACGCGACGTGATGGGACGTGGTATGGCAGCAACGGATATCGAGCGCGGACTCTCGACCGCCGAGGTCGAGGAGCGCATCGCCGCCGGTAAAATCAACCGCAACATGGAACTCAAGACCAAGTCGGTCAAAGAGCTCATCATCGAGAACCTCTGCACGCTGTTCAATTTGATCAACGTGATCTTGGCGTTCCTGGTCATTTTGACCGGTTCGTTTAAGAATCTGACGTTCCTGTTCGTGGTGTTCCTCAATACCGCTATTGGCGTCATCCAGTCCATGCGTTCCAAGAAGATGGTCGATAAGCTCACGCTGTTGACCTCCAAGAAGGCCATCGCGGTGCGCGACGGCGCCGAGGTGGAGCTCGACCTGGACCAGATCGTGCTCGACGACATCATCCGCCTGGGGCGCGGCGACCAGATTCCCGCTGATGCCGTGGTGGTTTCGGGCGAGGCTCTCGTGAACGAGAGCTTGCTGACGGGCGAGAGCGACCTTATCAAGAAACAGCCCGGTTCCGAGCTCATGAGCGGCAGCTTTATCGACTCGGGTCTGCTGCGCGCCCGCGTGATCCATGTCGGCGCCGACAACTACGTGGCCAAAATTAATAACGAGGCCAAGTACGTCAAAAAGGTCAATTCCGAGATCATGAACGCGCTTAACGCCATCGTGCGCTTTGCGAGCATCATCATGATCCCGCTCGGTTTGGCGTTGTTTGCCTCGAGTGTGAGCGAGCTGTGGGATGCCGCGGGAACCCCGGGCGATAGCGCGCTTTCGTGGTGCTTCTCCGAGCTGTTGGCTGGTCATGTGCCTTCGTCGGCGCTGCTGTCCACGGTGGGCGCCCTGCTGGGCATGATCCCGCAAGGCCTGGTGCTGCTGACCTCGTCGGTGCTCGCCATCGCTACGGTGCGCTTGGCCCGCCGCAAGGTGCTGGCGCAGCAGCTCTACTGCATCGAGACGCTCGCTCGCGTCGACGTGCTGTGCCTGGACAAGACGGGCACCATCACGTCGGGCCGCATGGAGGTCGAGGGCACGTATCCGCTGCCGGTTGAGGGCGTGAGCCTAGGCGCCGGCCCGGACGAGGCGGCCGTTCCCGTCGATACCACGGTGCTCGATTTTGCGCTGGCTAACGTGGCACGTGCGACTTCGGCCGATGCCAACGAGACCTGCCAGGCGCTGCTCAACTATTACGCCGATCGCCCGGTCGAGGTGTCTGAACCGCTGTCGGTCATTCCGTTCTCGTCGTCAAAAAAATGGAGTGGCGCTTCGTTTGCGCAGGGCTCCTATGTGATGGGCGCCGCGCAGTTTGTGCTTTCGGAGCGTGTGTTTTCGCAGGTCGAGAACCGTGTCGCCGAGCTTGCCGATACCTGCCGCGTGCTCGTGGTGGCGCGCGTGGACGGCTTTACGCCCGATGGCGATATGGTGGGAGAGGCCGAGCCCGTGGGCTTTGTGACCATCCGCGACGAGATTCGTACCTCGGCGGCCGAGACCATCGGCTACTTTAACGAGCAGGGCGTGACCCTCAACGTGATCAGTGGCGACGACCCGCGTACGGTGTCGTCGATCGCGCGCATGGTGGGCGTGCCGGGGGCGGACGCTTATGTGGACGCCACGACGCTCGATACGCCGGCCAAGCTCGATGCCGCAGTGGACCGCTACCATGTCTTTGGTCGTGTGACCCCGCAGCAGAAGCGCGAGCTCGTGCAGGCGCTCAAGCGCCGCGAGCACACCGTGGCCATGACGGGCGACGGCGTCAACGACGTGCTGGCTCTCAAGGAGGCCGACTGCTCCGTTGCCATGGCGGCCGGCTCCGATGCCGCGCGCAACGTGGCCGAGATCGTACTCGTCGACAACGACTTTGCCTCGATGCCCGCCGTGGTGGCCGAGGGTCGTCGCTCCATCAACAACCTGCAGCGTTCGGCCTCGCTGTTCCTGACCAAGACGCTGTTCTCGATGGGTCTGGCGGCGCTGTGCATCGCGCTGCCGCCGTACCCCTTCGAGCCCATCCAGATGACGCTCATCAACTTCTTCTGCATCGGCGCGCCGGGCTTTGTGTTGGGCCTTGAGCCCAACAATGCTCGCGTGAAGGGTGCGTTTTTGACCAACGTACTCAAGCGTGCACTGCCGGCGTCGATTGCGGTCATTTTGGCTGCGGCGCTCGATATCTTTGCGGCGCGCGTGTTTGGCTTTAGCCAGCTCACGCTGTCTACGATGTGCCTGCTTACGTCGTGCGCGGCGAGCGTCAGTCTGATCTGGCGCATCTCGCAGCCGCTCACACCCTTACGAGTGGTGCTCTTTGTGTTTGTAGTCGCCGGCATCTTGGTGGGCGTTATCGGATTCCCGGAGCTGCTGTCTATTGCCAACCTGTCGATGGGCCAGATGGTTATCTTGGCTGCCATCGTGGTCTTTACCTGCTCGGTGTTCTTTAAGCTCGCCACGATGATGGATTCGCTCAAGCCGCGTCGTCGTCATGCCGCAACTGGTTTTGGCCGCGGTGTGCGCGTCCGCCTGGGTCGCGGTGGCGGCAAGGTGAGCTCGACGGGTTCGACGGCCGAGCGTTTTGCCAAGCGCTTCGCCGCCGACATGGCGCAGCGCCGCGAAGATCGCACCGTTCGCGAGGCCGAGGCCCGCGCGCTCGAGGGCGTGGCCCAGGCCCAGCCCAAGAAAAAGAAGAATACCGGAGCCAGGCGCTCTCGCGTGACCAAGTCCGCCCAAGGCATCAAAGTCTCGATGCCAAGCAAAAAGAAGAAGTAGCTAGCGCCCTGCCGATGTTGAATTGGTGCCTTGTTCCTGTGGGGCCGTAGCGATGTTATGCTCTAACCTCGATTGTTTGAATTGCTTCGAAAAGAGGATGCCGTGATCTGCCCGCATTGCCTTAAGACTATCGAGGACGGCGCCTCGTTCTGCCCCTACTGCAACGCCTATGTGGGTCCGGGCGATGGTCCCGAGCACACCGAGTTCGTGTTCTGTGAGGGCTGCGGTGCCCGTCTTTCTCCGCATGATCGTACATGCCCCAAATGCGGACGCCCCGCTCCGGGTATCCTCTCCGAGGACGCGGCCGCATCCGACCTGGCAGCGGGCCGCACGGCGGGCTTTCCGCGCCTAACGCAAGAGCAGATCGATACCGAGGTGCCTCATGCGCCGGCCTCGGCTGCTGCGGTTCTTTCGGACGCCGCCGATCCCAACGAGACCTGCGTGTTGCCGGCTTTCGATAAGGATTTCGGTATCCCCAAGGTCGATATTCCCATGCCCGTTTCTCTGCATGACGATGCTCAAAAACCCAAGCGCAAGGTGCATCCCGACGAGGACGCCTATCACAAGCACAAGCGTCATATCCCCAAGCCGCTCATTATCATCGCGGTCCTTGCCTTTGTGTGCGGTGGTGCCTATTGGTTCGTGACGACCGATCCCATGGGTGTTATGCCCGGCTTCTATGACCAGTTTGGCCAGGCCGCGCAGACGACCTTCCCTACGCGCCAAAAGGGCGAGGCGACTGAGGACGATACCAAGCAGGACGATTCTGCCGAGGTGGTCCAGGAAGAAACCGTGCTCACCGATGATCAGCTCTATACCAGGCTCGACGGTCTGTATCAGACCATCGTGTCCTACGGTGACGAGGACCAGATCGGCGAGGTCATCGATTCTTTTAACAACGGCTATCTTCGAACGCCGCTGTCCACCCGTCAGGAGCTGTCGCAGAGTGCCTACGCCCTGCGCGACCAGATCAAAAAGACGCAAGATGAGCTCAACAACCTTAAGTATCAGGACGATACGGTCTATGCGGACGACATCGCCCACTTAAAGCAGCTTGCCGAGTGGATGTATGAGCGCGTCGACGTGATTTGCCAGAGCTGGGACATCTCGCTGGCCATTCCCGATGGCGAGTCGATGAGTTCCCACCAAAGCGAGATCCTGGCGCCCATCGCGCAGAGTGGCAACAGCGCGCTGAACCAGTACGACGCCAATGTGGGTTCCTGGAAGCCGCAGCAGCGTTCCTAAAATTAGTTCGCCATAGTCGGCATAACCTACGTGCGCAATTGATGTAAGCGCATGCTTATTGCTACAATTCGTACAAATATGCTTTAAACGCACGAGGAAGGAACCACATGTTTGGTTTTAAGAAAGAGCTCTACACGCCTGAGTATCAGCTTGCCGGCGACGAGTGCGCCGTTATCGAGACGTCGAAGGGTACCATCAAGGTCAAGTTTGACGGCGAGGGCGCTCCCATTCATGTCGCGAACTTCTGCGAGCTTTCCACGATGGGTTTCTATGATGGCCTTAAGTTCCATCGCTATGTGCCCGGCTTTGTCATTCAGGGCGGCGACCCCAATACCCGCGATATGTCCGGCGCCGACGTCGCTGCCGGTCTTGAGGGCCCCGACGGCATGCCCGGTACCGGTGGCCCCGGCTACTGCATCAAGGGCGAGTTTGCCACCAATCCGCGCAACAGCCATGTCGATGGCGCCCTTGCCATGGCACGCTCCATGGATCCCGATTCCGCGGGTTCGCAGTTCTACTTCTGCCTGGGTGCCCAGCATAACCTCGATTCCGGTTACACCGTCTTTGGTACCACGGTCGAGGGTCTCGATGTGATTTCGCAGCTGCGTGCCGGCGACGAGATCGTCCATGTCGAGATCGTTCACGAGTAAAGGGGATTTCCTTGAATAGCCAGCTGATCCAACAGGGCCGTGCCGCTTACCGCGCGGGTGATTTTTCCGCTGCAGCCCAGATGCTTGGGGCGGCAAAAACTCCCGATGAGATTATGGGCGAGGCCGATCATCTTCGTGGCAACGCCTTGATGCACCTGGGCATGTATGCCGAGGCCGCCGAGGCCTATGCCGCCGCCCTCAACGACGGCACCTATGGCAAGCGCGGCGCGCTGCTCACCAACCGCGGCAAGGCACTCGCCGCCGTGGGCGACTACACGACGGCCGCTCAGGCGTTCTCTGCCGCTACGCAGGACGCTTCTTATGCCACGCCGTTCAAGGCCTATCTGGGCCTGGGTAACGCGCTGTTCCAGTCGGGCGACTATGCCAACGCGGGTACTGCTTTCCGTCAGGCTGCCATCGACGGCGCCAATCCGGCTCCTGCCGCCGCACTCGGCGAGCTCGGTCGTTGCTTCATTAAGCTCGGCCGTCCGGCGGATGCCGTGGAGACCTACCGTACGGCTATCGACTTTGCCGGCCCCCGCGACGACACGCGTGCGCTCAACGCTGGCATGGGTCAGGCGCTTTCTGCCGCCGGCCGTCCCTCCGACGCACTCGACGCCTTTAACGCCGCTACTGCCGATGGTATCTACCAGCTCACCTCCGAGCAGGCCGATGAGCTTGCCCGCGTGCACGATTCGCTTGCCGCGCTGTCTGCCCAGACGGCTATGGCCACGGCTCCGGCGCCCGCGATGGACGCTCCTGCCGTCGATCCGCTCGATCCTACGGGCGCGACCGGTCAGTTTATGCCCGATCCCTCGGACACCGGCTTCTTTACGCTGTCCGAGTCCGAGATGGTCCAGCAGGACCGTCAGGATCGTAAGCAGGCCAAGGTCCGTCGTCGCCACCGCCACACGGGTCTCAAAGTCTTCATCGTGCTGCTTCTGCTCATTTTGATCGCCGTGGGCGGTCTGGGCTTTGCCTACACGCGCGGCTTTGGTTTCCCGTCCCAGGAGTCTGTCGTTTCCGATCTGTTCCAGGCTGCCGGCGACGGTGACACGGCAAAGGCCGAGTCTTGCCTGGCCTCGAGCCTGTCCGAGGACGCTAAGTCGATGATCATCTCCTCGATTCCGCAGGGTGCCACTGTGTCCGTCGAAGGCATGGATCAGTCCATGACCGAGACGACCGCTAAGGTGAAGGCATCGCTGTCCAAGGGCGGCGAGCAGGAGTACACCGTCAAATTCGTGCGCTCCGACAACCATATCGGCTGGGCCGTTTCCTCGCTCGATATGGATTTCTCGGCTGCTGACAACCAGTAGTGACCTTATGGGATTTAGCTTTGCCCGGCGCTTCACCGCAAGTGAGGTGCCGGGCTTGCGCTAGTATGATGAGCTAGTAGTTTTCCAGCAATCATCCAACACATCAGGAGTTGCGTTGTTTTCTTTGATGGATATGTTCTTCGGTAGCTATGCGGGCGATCTTGCCATCGACCTCGGCACCGCAAATACGCTTGTCTCCGTGCGCGGCAAGGGCATCGTCATCCGCGAGCCTTCCGTCGTCGCCATCGACAAGAACGACGAGCGCATCCTGGCGGTCGGTATCGAGGCAAAGCGCATGCTTGGCCGTACGCCCGGCAACATCGTGGCCGTTCGTCCCCTGAAGGACGGCGTCATCGCCGACTTCGA
>WGSR01000300.1 GCA_014871545.1 Collinsella sp.
CCAGGCCGTCGCACTCGTCCGAGGTGACGCCGCAGGCCTCGAGGTCGCTCTGGTAGGCATAGCTATACGCCACGCGCCCATGCGCGACCGTCTTAATGCGACCCATGACAATGGACTTGAGGTGCAAAAACTCAACGCGCATGCTCTGATAAACCTCGAGCGCAACGCGCGCCGGATCGGCACCGTGGGCAACCAGACGCGAAGCCGCATGGAACGCAGCAGCATCGGCATTCTGGTACTGGAAACGGCCGGTATCGGTAACCAAGCCACACAGCAGGCAGGTCGCAACGCCATCACGGGCGACAATGCCACAATTGTCCAAGAAACGGTCAATGATCATGGCGCAGGCCGCGGCATCGACGCGCCTCAGGCTGAGCTCGGCAAACTCCTCACGCGCCGGATGGTGGTCGAAACACACCACATGCTTGGAGCGACGAAGCACCTCGGCGGAATTATTGAGACGCTCGACGACCGGTACGTCCACCGAGATGAACAGGTCCGGATTGCCGGTGTACGTAGATGCCGGCACCAGACGATCGGCACCCTCCATAAAGCGGTAGATGCGCGGAACTGGGTCATCGTCTGCCAGCAGCAGGGCAATGTCCTTGTTGGGGAAAAACTTCATGAGCGAAAGGCCCAGACCCAATACGGAGCCCAAGGCATCGCCATCGGGAGAAGTATGTCCCGAAATCGCAATGGAGGACGCACCCTCGATGAGCTCGAGGATGCGTCGCTGAATATCTGCAGACTCGCACGAGGCGAGGTCGGCGGAATTAGTCATCTAAAGCTGCCTCCTGGGCGGCATCCGCTATCGGATAGCCGTCCTCGTCCTTTTCGATCGCAAGCGTGGCGGGAACGTTTTCCAGCGCACGCGTGATGCGCTCGGCCTCATCGGTCGAGCGATCGATGCGAAAATCGAGCTCGGGCGTAACACGCCAATCGAGCGAGCGAGCCAACAGGCTGCGAATACGGCCCTTAGCGCTTGCGAGCGCCTCCATGACCTCGTCGTAGCGGCTCGCATCGCACGACACGTACACGCGCGCGAACGAACGGTCCACCGCGACCTCGACCGCAGTCAAAGTAACCAGGTCGAGACGCGGATCGGAAACCTCAAAGAGCAGGATATAACCGAGCTTCTCGCGAAGCTGCTCGCCCAGACGGCGGGTTGCCTGCGTTTGCTTCATAGCGCTACCCCCTACTCGGTACGGGCAACCTGGTCGATGCGGTAGCCCTCAATGGTGTCGCCAGGCTTGATGTCCTGGAAGTTCTCCAGGCCAATACCGCCCTCGGAGCCGCTCTTGAGGCTCTTGGCCTCGTCCTTGTAGTGACGCATCGAAGCGATTTTACCGTTGAAGACCACGATGCCGTCGCGCACCAGGCGTACGGAATCGGTCGCGGCGATTTCACCCTCTTCGACGCGGACACCGGCGGCGATGCCGACTTTGGGCACCTTGAAGGTGTCCAGGACGGTCGCAGTGCCCGTGGAGACCTCAACCTCGGTGGGCTTGAGCATGCCGATACGGGCAGCGTCGAGGTCCTCGAGGCACTTGTAGATGACGTCGTAGCAACGGATCTCGACGCCCTCGCGCTCGGCGGCGGAGCGGGCCTTGCCGTCGGGACGAACGCCAAAGCCGATGATGATGGCGTTGGAGGCGTCGGCCAGGACCACGTCGGTCTCGTTGATGGCACCAACGGCGGAGTGGATCGTGTTGATGCGCACCTCGGATTGATCCATCTTGTCGAGGGAGTCCTGAAGGGCCTCGATGGAGCCCTGGACGTCGGCCTTGATGATCAGGTTGAGCTCCTTGACCTCGGCGTCGGCGATGGTCTCGAAGAGGTTCTCGAGCGTCACGTGCTTCACGCGGCTCTGCTCCTCGATACGGGCCTTGAGCGAACGCTCGTCGGCCAGGGCGCGAGCCTCACGCTCGTCCTCGAACACGCGGAACTCATCGCCAGCGTTGGGGACGGACTGCAGGCCCA
>WGSR01000301.1 GCA_014871545.1 Collinsella sp.
ACCATAGTCTTGAACACGGTGTCGACACTGAGCATTGGGCCGTATGCCGCAAGATTGCCGAGCGTTGCGCCGAGCTGGGCGTGGGTATTGGTGTGTCGACCGATGCCCACATTGGTATGGCCATTGGCAAGCTCGATCACGCCCGCAAGTTGCTCGACGAGATTCACTTCCCGCTGGACCTGATCGTGACACGCGACCGCGAGACGCTGCTGCGCGAGATGGCGGCAGCCGGCGTGTGCGACCTGCGCAAGAGGATGTAACGAGACTCATATACCCAATGAAAGGGGGCGGTCCAGACGGGCCGCCCCCTTTCATGTTCCAAAAATCTACCGAGGTTGGTTAGCGGCGTTCGAGGACCGCTACGGTTTCGGTATGGTCGGTGTGGGGGAACATGTCGACGGGCGTGATCTTGAGCAGGCGATAACTTCCGTCGAGGAGCTGGTGCAGGTCGCGCTCTTGGGTCACGGGGTTGCAGCTGATATAGGTGATGCGGCGTGGCTTAAGCGCGCAGGCGGCTTCGAGGAACTCGGGGGTGGAGCCGGCACGCGGCGGATCGATGGAAAGGACGTCGACGCGCTCGTTGTTGTCGGCGGCATCCAGGATGTAGTCGGTGGCATCGTCGGCCATAAACCAGGCGCTGCGGGTAAGACCGTTGAGCTCGGCATTGCGGCGTGCATCGGCAATGCCTGCCGGGTTGCGCTCCACGCCGAGCAGCATGATGCCGATACCCTTGTTCTGGGCATCTTTAGCTGCGCAAAGACCGATGGTGCCGCTGCCGCAGTAAGCATCCATGAGCACATCGCCCTGGTGCAGATCCATGCCGTCGATAGCGAGCTGATAGAGCAGCTCGGTCTGCTGCGGGTTGGTCTGGTAGAACGCGGTGGGGGAGATATCGAACTCGCAGCCGAGCAGCTGGTCGCGCATGCACTCGGCGCCATATACAATGCGAGTTTCCTCGCCGAGGATGGCGTTGCCGGTGCGTCCGTTGATGTTTTGGGCGACGGTGACGATGCGCGGATCGAGTGCGGCGACGGCCTCAAAGAAATCCTGTGCATGCGGCAGGTCGCGCTGGGCGGTCACGAGGGTGACCATGATTTGGTCGGTGCGCCAGCCGCAGCGAACGACGGCATAGCGAAGCAAGCCCAGATGCTTGTCCTCGTTAAAGGCGGGAATGCGCAGGCGCTCAGCCTCACGCGCGATGCCGTTGAGAATCTGACGGGCACCCGGCGCCTCGACGGGACATTCGGGAACAGCAACGATTCTGTGCGTGCCACGTTCAAAAAAGCCGCAGCGGACAGCGCCCTCTTTACCGGGGGCAAAGGGAGTGGCGGCCTTATGGCGAAACCCGCGCGGCGCAGGATATTTACCCGGGTCGCCCAGGGTGACGCCCATACCGCGAATGGGGTCGACGCTAATGCCCTCGCGCTCGCATAGAGCAGCAAAAAGCTCCTCCATAGCAGCCTGCTTGGCGGCGAGCTGCTTCTTATAGGGACGATTGAGCGCCGTGCACCCACCGCAGGCTTTCATGATCGAACAGGGAGACTTGGGGTCCACAGCCTTACGCGCAGACGAAACCGAATCATTATGCAGGCGCTTGGAACGAGTCCGAGGCGCTTTGTCCCCGCCTCGACGAGAGTCAGAACGCTTGGTCTTAGCCCTGCTCTTGGTCGATTTGCTTTTTGCAGCTTTAGAAGACTTGGATTTCGTAGAAGATTTCTCCTCCTTCGACCCCTCAGCCGCCTCCACCAAAGCACGACGAGCCCTACGCTCCGCACGAGATTCTGCCATGAATTAACCCCACTAATTTATAAATTTAAAGCCACAAGCATTGTACCGTGCCAAGCCAACAGACGATATGCAAGCGGTTTATTGGTATCAGTGATAGGTACAACGATGATTGCCCGCTGGGCTCCGGGGCGGGGGTTAAGTTTATCGCGAGTTCCGCACGAACAGGAGGCCACTTAATGTGGCCTCCGTCG
>WGSR01000302.1 GCA_014871545.1 Collinsella sp.
CACCCGAGCATTGAATGAGGCTCCAACGCAAGTTGGGGCCTTTTTTCATATAGGCGCACAAGGTCAAAGGCGGCAGCATGATCCTCCTGGTCGACAAGATCGAAAAAAGCTTCGGCGCACGCGTCCTCTTTAGCGGCGCATCCTTCCAGATCAACCCCGGCGAGCGCTTCGCGCTCGTGGGCCCTAACGGCGCCGGCAAAACTACCATGCTCAAGATCATCATGGGCATCGACAGCCCCGACGCCGGCCAGGTCCAGTACGCCAAGGACTGCCAGGTAGGCTACCTAGAGCAGGAAACCAACCTGGAGCAAAAGGACACCACCATCCTCGCCGAGGTCATGGCCGCTGCCAAGGAAATCCGCCGCATGGGCGAGCGCGCCAACGAGCTGCAGGCCCAGATCACCGAGTTCTCCGAACAGGGGAAGGACGTCGACGCACTCCTCAACGAGTACGGCCAGGTCCAGGACCGCTTTGAGCACCTGGGCGGCTACGAGCTCGAGAGCAACGCCCGCAAAATCCTATCCGGCCTTGGCTTTAAGGTCACCGACTTTGAGCGCCCGTGCTCCGAGTTCTCGGGCGGCTGGCAGATGCGCATCGCGCTTGCCAAGCTCTTCTTGCGTCACCCCGACCTGCTGCTTCTGGACGAGCCCACCAACCACCTGGACCTCGAAAGCGTCCAGTGGCTGCGCGGCTTTATCGCTAACTACGACGGCGCCGTCCTCATCGTCAGCCACGACCGAGCCTTTATGGACGCCTGCGTCGACCACGTGGCCGCGCTCGAGAACCGCCGCGTGACCACCTACACCGGCAACTACAGCAGCTACCTTAAACAGCGCGAGGACAACCTGGAGCAGATGCGCGCCAAGCGTGCCGCTCAGGAGCGCGACATCGCCCACATGCAGGTCTTCGTTGACAAGTTCCGCTACAAGCCCACCAAGGCCGCCCAGGCGCAGGAGCGCATCCGCAAGATCGAGCAGATCAAAAAGGAGCTTGTCATCCTGCCCGAGGGTCACAAGCACATCGACTTTAAGTTCCCCGATCCGCCGCGCTCCGGCGACATGGTCGTGGGCCTGGAAGGCGTCTCCAAGTCCTACGGCAACAAGCACATCTACAACGACATCGACCTCAAGCTCTACCGCGGCGAGCACGTGGCACTCGTCGGCCCTAACGGCGCCGGCAAGTCCACGCTCATGAAGATCCTCGCCGGTCTGGAGCCGCCCACCACCGGCACCCGCGACCTGGGAACCAACGTCGGCGTCGCCTACTATGCCCAGCATGCGCTCGAGGGCATGACCGAGTCCAACACCGTCCTGCAAGAGATCGACACCGTCACGCCCAAGTGGACCGTACCGCAGCAGCGCAGCCTGCTGGGCGCCTTCCTGTTTAGCGACAACGATTCCATCGAGAAGCAGGTACGTGTCCTCTCCGGCGGTGAAAAGGCGCGTTTGGCGCTCGCCAAGATGCTCGTGGCCCCCGAGGCGCTCCTGTGCCTGGACGAGCCCACCAACCACCTGGACATCGACTCGGTGGACATGCTCGAGAACGCCCTGCAAAACTTCCCCGGTACCATTGTGCTGATCAGCCACGACGAGCACCTGGTACGCGCCGTGGCCAATCGCATCATTGACATCCGCGACGGCAAGGTCACGGTCTACGACGGCGACTACGACTACTACCTATACAAGCGCGAGGACCTCGCAGCCCGCGCCGCCGCCGAGGCGGCAGGGGAGAGCGCGCCTGCCGCGGCAAAGTCCACCAAAGCCAGCGCCGCCCAGGCCGACACCCCCGCCGCGGCACCTAAGCCTGCCGAGGGTAAAAAGACCAAGGAGCAAAAGCGCGCCGAGGCCCAGGCCCGCGCTGCGCTCAACAAAAAGCTCAAGGGTGTGCGCAACCAGCTCAAGAAGATCGAGGCCGAGCTCGACAAAAAGCGTGCCCGCTATGACGAGCTTATGGAATTGATGGCAAGCGAAG
>WGSR01000303.1 GCA_014871545.1 Collinsella sp.
CGCCTACGCACACGCCATCCGTCCCACGCACACCACCAACGACGGCGACACCATCTACACCCTCGCCAGCGGCAAACTGGGCGCCCAGGCAAGCGCCGCCGTTCCCCTAGACCTGCTGGGCATGCTCGCCGTAAGGGCCCTGGAAACTGCCATCGTAAACGGAGCCAAAACCGCCAAAACCTCCCACGGCATCCCCGGCGCCGCAAAGTAGTCCACTCGACCGACTTCCAATCTAATTCTTTTCAGCCCAGGCCCCTGTGTACCGCGCGTCGAAGATCTTCAAATTCAAATAACCTGACAATCGATTCTTATAGCAGAGGCCCCTTGGCCTTTAGTTTGATACAAGTTCCGCACGAGCCGGAAAGCACTTAATGTGCTTTCCGTGCGAGCAGGACTGTTCGCAGTAGCAAACTAAAGGCCAAGGGGCCCAGTCAACCTATCAGCAGCGATTACTCAGCAGCTAGTTGAATTTGAAGATCTTTGAGGCAAGACGGTATAGGCCGAGTGTGGTTTTGTCACCGGCACGACCGCGCAGATTGGTGAAGAACCCGACCACGCCGTAGCGGGCACGACGATACATGCGCTCGTCATAGGCCTTCAAATCATTCCACAGCGTCTTTAGGCGCTCGTCGGCGCAATCTTCCTCGGAAAGCTTGGTAAGCACCGAGCAGATCGCCATCATCATGGTGAAGTAGCCCATCATGTACGAACGCAGGCGCGACGACCCAACATCGCTGTACAAGTGGTACGACTCCATCATGATACGCGTAACACAGAACTGCTGGTCCAGACGCTTGACCATCGTTGCCTCGTTGACGCTCTGGCCCTCGCGACCGATAAAGTAGCGGTAGAGGTCGATGTCGGCGTAGTACATGGTCTTGCAACGCGGCAGCGGCACGTAGGCGTAGATGTTGTCCACATAGAACGTGTGCGGCGGCATGGGCAGGTTGGACTCGCGCAGCACATCCGTGCGATAGCACAGGCTGTGCATGAGCAGATTCTGGTCCAGACGGAAATGACCGATTTGATCCCAGGTAAAGATCTTTTTGCGCGGCAGGGCAAATTTGTAGCCAATAGCGGTATGCGTGCCCTCGTAAACCTTCTCGTACACGTAGTTCGAGATAAACAGGTCAACGCGCTGGTCGCGCTCCTCAAAGCCACGCAGAATCGACAGCATGGTCGAAAGGGCAGCGCCGTCAAGCCAGTCGTCCGAGTCGACAACCTTGTAGTAGGTGCCCTGCGCCTCGCGCAGACCCGAAAGGACGGCAATACCGTGACCGCCATTCTCCTGGTGCACCGCGCGGATGATTCCAGGATAACGTGCCTCCCACTCATCGGCCTTATCGGCCGTCTCGTCCTTGGAGCCGTCGTCCACCACGATAATCTCGATATCGGTAGCGTAATTGCTCCCCTCCAAGATGGAGGTGATGCAATGGTCCATGTCCTTGGCGGCGTTATACGAGGGAATACCGAATGTTATGACTTTATGCATGGCAGGCGATAATCTCATCCGAAAGATCGAGGGCAGAATTGGTCACGGCGTCCATATCGTAGTAACGATACTCGGCCAGACGACCCACCGGGTGGAAGTTCGTCAGGTTCTGGACGCGCTCAAGATAGCGCTCATAGAGCTCACGGTTCTCGGGCTCAAGAATGGCGTAGTACGGCGTCTCGCCCGAGCCGGGCGTATAGGCCTTGGAGTACTCCTTCATGATGGTGGTCTTGCCGGGCAGGACCTGACCGGTCATGTTCTTGAACTCGGTGATGCGCGTGTAGTCCTCGCTCGTGGTGTAGTTGACAGTGCCCACGGGCTGGAACTGGTCCATATCGAGCGTCTCGAACTTCATATCGAGCGTGCGGTACGGCAACGCACCCAAGTCGAGGTTGAACAGCTCGTCGAGTGGACCGGTGTAGACGATCTCGCCACCATAGACCTTGCCGTCGATCTTGACGGTGGT
>WGSR01000304.1 GCA_014871545.1 Collinsella sp.
ACCATAGTCTTGAACACGGTGTCGACACTGAGCATTGGGCCGTATGCCGCAAGATCGCCGAGCGCTGCGCCGAGCTGGGCGTGGGCATTGGCGTGTCGACCGATGCCCACATTGGCATGGCCATTGGCAAGCTCGATCACGCGCGCAAGATGCTCGACGAGATTCACTTCCCACTGGATTTGATCGTGACGCGCGACCGCGAGACGCTGCTGTGCGAGATGGCGGCAGCCGGCGTGTGCGATCTGCGCAATGGGATGTAGCGGAGTTTATAAACCAAGCGAAGGGGGCGGCCCAGGCGGGTCGCCCCCTTTCTTGTCCCAAAAATCTACTGAGGTTGGTTAGCGGCGTTCGAGGACCGCTACGGTTTCGGTGTGGTCGGTGTGAGGGAACATGTCGACTGGCGTGATCTTGAGCAGGCGATAGCCTCCGTCGAGGAGCTGGTGCAGGTCGCGCTCTTGGGTCACGGGGTTGCAGCTGATATAGGTGATGCGGCGCGGCTTAAGTGCGCAGGCAGCTTCGAGGAACTCGGGCGTGGAGCCGGCGCGCGGCGGGTCGATGGAAAGAACGTCGACGCGTTCGTTGTTGTCGGCGGCATCCAGGATGTAGTCGGTGGCGTCGTCGGCCATAAACCAAGCGCTGCGGGTGAGGCCGTTGAGCTCGGCATTGCGACGTGCGTCGGCAATGCCCGCCGGGTTGCGCTCAACGCCGAGCAGCATAATGCCGATACCCTTGTTCTGGGCATCTTTAGCTGCGCAAAGACCGATGGTACCGCTGCCACAGTAGGCATCCATGAGCACATCGCCCTGGTGCAAATCCATGCCGTCGATAGCGAGCTGATAGAGCAGCTCGGTCTGTTGCGGGTTGGTCTGATAAAACGCGGTGGGGGAGATGTCGAATTCGCAGCCGAGCAGCTGGTCGCGCATGCATTCGGCGCCATACACGATGCGGGTTTCCTCGCCGAGGATGGCGTTGCCGGGGCGTCCGTTGATGTTTTGGGCGACGGTGACGATGCGCGGATCGAGTGCGGCGACAGCCTCAAAGAACTCCTGCGCATGCGGCAAGTCGCGCTGAGCGGTCACGAGCGTGACCATGACCTGGTCGGTACGCCAACCGCAGCGGACGACGGCATAGCGAAGCAAACCAAGATGCTTGTCCTCATTAAAGGCGGGAATATGCAGCCGCTCAGCTTCGCGTGCGATGCCGTTGAGAATCTGACGGGCGCCCGGTGCCTCGACGGGGCATTCGGGTACGGCAACGATCTTGTGCGTGCCGCGCTCAAAGAAACCGCAACGGACAGCGCCCTCCTTACCGGGAGCAAAGGGAGTGGCGGCCTTATGGCGAAAACCGCGCGGCGCAGGATATTTGCCCGGGTCGCCCAGGGTGACACCCATGCCACGAATAGGATCTACAGCAATGCCCTCACGCTCACAAAGCGAAGCAAAAAGCTCCTCCATAGCAGCCTGCTTGGCGGCGAGCTGCTTCTTATAAGGACGATTGAGCGCCGTGCACCCACCGCAAGCTTTCATGATCGAACAGGGGGACTTGGGGTCCACAGCCTTACGCGCAGACGAAACCCGATCTTTATGCGAGCGCTTGGAGCGAGTCTGAGATGCCTTATCCTCGTTCCGACGAGAGCCGGGACGCTTGGCCTTAGCCTTGCCCTTGGCCGACTTACCCTTCGCGTCCTGAGACGACTTGGATTTCTTAGAAGATTTTTTCTCCTCTGACCCCTCAGCCGCCTCGATCAAAGCACGACGAGCCTTACGCTCCGCACGAGATTCTGCCATGAATTAACCCCACTAATTTACAAATTGAAAGCTGAAAGCATTGTACCGTGCCAAGCTAGCGGACGATATACAAGCGCCTATTTCATGTCAGTGATAAGTCCAACGATGTTTGCCCGGCGTGGGCGGGGAGCGGCGCGTAATTAAGTTTATCGCGAGTTCCGCA
>WGSR01000305.1 GCA_014871545.1 Collinsella sp.
CCACGCTGCAGGGCAATGCTCGAACGCGCCGGCACCACATGACCGTCCTTGAGCATCATGTAGTCGAGCAGCGGCTGGCCCTCAAACGAAACCGCCGCGGGCACGATGCAGATCATGTCAAGCTCCTGGATACGCTCGGCGACACCAGTCAAGCCGGCAAGCATGTCGTGCTCAAAGTCGGCAGCGCCCACCAGGCCACCGGGCATGGCGCCCATAAAGAGCGGAGCCGGAACGCACAGCACGCGCGCTCCGCGCTCGTGGGCCAGACGAGCCTGGTCCTCGATGCGGCCGCAAATGCCCTCAATATCACCCAGGCGCATATCGATCTGTGCAAGCGCGAGCTTCATGGCTCAGCCCTTTCCGTCGTAAACCATCGAAATCGTAGTAAAAGCGCCGGCCGCATAATGCAGTCGGCGCTTGCATGTGCATATGCTAGCTATGATACCCCGAGCGGGGGCGCGCTCCTAGAATGTCGCGGACCACAGCCCGTGCAGGTTGCAGTAGGCATAGACGGTACCGGTCTTGGAGCCGCCCGCGAAAAACGTCGCGGGTTTCATGCCGGGCTCAAGGTAATGGACCTCTAAGCGGCCCTCGGCCTCAAGGGCAATCCACTCAATGTAGTGCTCGGGCAGGCTGGGGTGCTCGACCGAGCCAACGCGTGCGCGAATCACGTGACCGTCGCGCTCGGTCTCGACAACAGGCACGTGCTTCTCGTGCGCCGCGTCCTCAGTGTTTGCGGTCAGCTCCGTGCAACCGGCAGGGGTCGCAACGTCGTCGCCAAGGGCAGCGATGAGCTTACCGTCGGGGTCCTTAAAGAATTTCGCCATGATGTTCTCCTTTGCTGATGTGCCAATGTTCTTGATGGTTCTTATGCCCAAAGGCAGACAGACCATCCACGGCATTGCAAATGAACACATAACGGATCAGGCAAGCGGTCGGGCCAAAATGCGTCGACCGTCCTGCCCACTCCAGCAGTCCCACCCCGCGCGCGCGGCTAGCGCCCGTCGCCGCCCAGCAGCGCCAGAACATCTTCGCGGGTAAACAACGCCGACGAGATGCCGTCGCCGCCGAGTACGCTGTTGACCAGGTCGCGCTTGGACTCCTGCATCTGCATAATGCGTTCCTCGATCGTGTCCTTGGCGATGAGCTTGTACACGGTCACGGTATGCTGCTGGCCAATACGATGTGCGCGGTCAGTCGCCTGGTCCTGCGCGGCCACGTTCCACCACGGGTCGTAGTGAATGACCACGTCGGCCGCCGTCAGGTTAAGGCCCACGCCGCCCGCCTTGAGCGAAATCAAAAAGACCGGAACCTCGCCCGCTTGGAACTGCGCGACCATCTTGGCGCGGCTCTCCTTAGACGAAGCGCCCGTGAGCTTAAGGAAGGCGATGTCCTCCTTGGCCAAGCGCTTGCCGATGATATCGAGCATACCCGTAAACTGGCTGAACAACAGGATGCGATGTCCGCCGTCGAGTGCGCCGTGCACGAGCTCCATGCACGTATCGAGTTTGGCGCTTCCCGCCTTGTAATCCTCGTAGTGCAGACGCGGGTCGCAGCAGATCTGGCGCAGCTTGGTGAGCTCGGCGAGCACCTTGAGCTTGTCTTTCTTAAACTCGGATGCCTCGCGGTGCTGCACCTGCTGGGCGATGCGGTCCTGGTTTGCCAGGTACAGCTTGCGCTGCTCGCCGGTGAGCTGAGCCACGACAGTGTCCTCGATCTTTTCGGGCAGATCGGCCACCACGTCTTCCTTGACACGGCGCAGCACAAACGGCGACACGAGCGCCTGCAGGCGAGCGGCGCTGTCACCCTCGGCGTGCTCGACCGGGCTTTCGAAGCGCTTGGCAAACGACTCGCGCGTGCCAAGCAGGCCCGGCATCAAAAAGTCGAAGATGCTCCAGAGCTCGGACAAGCGGTTTTCGATGGGCGTGCCCGTCAGGGCAAA